>CAXGMX010000019.1:0-16627 GCA_964010955.1 uncultured bacterium | reverse complement strand
AAATGATGCTCCCGCACTCTCTTCTCCGCCAAAGCCGTATGAGCCGTCAATAAGTCCGTCCACAAACCACTTAAAGCCTACCGGCACCTCGCATAGCTTACGTCCCAGGTGTGTAGCAACACGGTCTATCATCGAGCTTGAAACAAGTGTCTTACCCACCGCCGCGTCTTTTGACCAGTCAGGGCGGTTTTGGAAAAGATACCATACAGCAACTGCAAGGTAGTGGTTCGGGTTCAAGAGGCCGGTGCTTCTGGTAACGATACCGTGGCGGTCATAATCAGGGTCGTTTCCAAAGGCGATGTCGAATTTATCCTTGAGACCTATAAGGCCTGCCATGGCATAAGGCGAGGAACAGTCCATGCGAATCTTCCCATCTTTGTCAACAGTCATAAACGAAAATGTGGGGTCTACATATTTGTTCACTATTTGTATATCCAGTCCGTATTCCTCGGCGATGGGATCCCAGTAATACACGCCTGCCCACCCATGGGATCAACCCCTATCTTGAGCCCAGCGGATGCAATGGCCTTCATATCAATAATGTTATCCAAATCCTTTACGTACGGCTCGACATAATCGTGTTCGTGTGTGGTGCCGGCTCTCAACGCACGTGCAAGGGGCACACGCTTTACTTCTTTCATGCCGTGCATCAGTATTTCGTTGGCACGATCCTGAATAATATTTGTAGTTTCAGTGTCTGCAGGACCGCCTGTTGGGGGATTGTATTTGAAGCCTCCGTCTTCCGGCGGATTATGTGATGGTGTTATGACTACTCCGTCAGCAAGCCCGGATGTTCTGTTTTGATTGTATGTTAGAATCGCATGGGAAATGACAGGCGTGGGGGTATAACCGGGACCACTCTGAATCATGATGTCTGTGCCATTGCCTGCAAAAACTTCTATAGCCGTACCAAACGCCACCTCGGAGAGTGCGTGAGTATCCATACCCACATAAAGCGGGCCTGTAATATCCCTAGATTCTTTCAGTTCGCATATAGCCTGACAGATGGCAAGGACATGGTCCTCATTAAAAGAGTTTCTAAATGAAGACCCTCTGTGCCCGGAGGTACCAAACGATACTACATTGTGCGGATTGCCGGTATCGGGTTTATGGGTATAGTAAGCGGATATGAGTCGCGGGATATTGACCAGGAGTTCGTGCGAAGCCGGTTTGCCTGCAAGTTTGTGTACGTTCATAATAAATCTTCTATTGATAGTTTTTATTCCGCACAATTAATACAGTGGTCTGCGTACGGAATTGCCTCGAGTCTTTCTGCGGATATAGCCTTTTTACAAACAGTACAGATTCCATATTCATTCCGTTCCATGCGCTCAAGTGCTGTATTGATTTTCTCCAATTCTGAACGTGCAATACCGCCCAGAGCTTCAAGTACATCGTCATTCTCGCGTTCTATTGCCTGTTCTCCGGAGTCAGGATTTGGAGCCCCATTGGTGTGCAGTATATCTTGATCAACCTTGTTAAGACGGCCCTCGATTTCATCTCGTCTATTAAGAAGTTTTCTGCGGATTCGTTCATATTTCTTCATAACAATCTCCTCATTTCCATACGTGTTATTATATCAAAAAATGACATTAATTGTTATCCAATAAAGAGACTTTTATCAGCAAAAACTGTAATATTTACAAATAAGGTAATTTCCTTATTTATTTTATGTTTAATGAGTTATAATAAATGCAGTAAGTGCGGCTGAAACAACAGTTAATGAAAGGGGGGAATAAAAATGAAGAATGCTTATGAAGGCCATTGGTTCAGATCGCATCGGGGTTCAAATTCGTTCAGGGAATGCGGGTTATATAAGGAGGATAAACACCACCAGGGCAACACCTACGACGATGACGTTAAAGGTGAAAGCCACGTTGATGACCGCATTGCCAATAAAGATAACGATAAACTCTTGAGCGGTGCCGAAATAACGATGGGTATCCAGGAATTCCTGGAGATGGGGATGAAGTATAAAGTTAATATCGAATCCAAAAAAGACAAGTACACCCTGGAAATCGAGACTATTTGACTACAGAGCGTACCAATCCTCAGATGTTTGCCTGGAAGCCGGAGGGAGGGTGTTTAACAAATTCAGCGTTCCAGCGCTTTCTTGACAGCCTTAGTAAGAGACTTTAGCCCTGCCCTCTCCCCAATTAGAAGAGCTTCCTCTTTTTTCTTGCCATCAATATGAAACGCCTTAAGTGCAAACATAGCGCCGACACGATCTCCACCTTTGCAGTGTACAATCAATGGATAGTTTTCTGTCTTTGAGAGCGCCTCTGCAAATAATTGTGCATTTTGCACGGTTAGTCCTTTGGCTCCGGCAATAGGGATATGGAAGTATTCCATTCCAAATCCTTTAACCCAGGTTGATTCTTGTTCAGGATCAGGACGCTCGCCAGCAGTGCGGAGGTTGATAACGGCCTTAAAGCCAGTTTCACCGGCCTTTTTCAACTGTTCAAAGGTAGGCTGACCTCCGGTCAAGGTACTATCAAACGGGACACGGCCATTTGGCAGGTCAATGAGCGGAGAACTGACTTTTTTTACAAATGACTCTTTCTCCATGGTTTTATAATCTGCAAATACATTTGATGCAATAAAAAAGGTTAAACATGCAACAGGGAAAATTCTTATTAAATTGTTCATTTCCGGATCCTTGCATTGTTCAGTAAGCTTTAAGGCCACCATACTCTACACTAATAATTATAACAAGCAGATACATTATTATTGAAATGTCAAGTATTGAGGTGTGCTTTCTACGTTACTGTATGTGTAGAAGCAGAGTATTCTCCAAATAGATAAGATAACTGACGGAGAACTTGAGGCCGCCCTATCTATGAAGAGGACTCAAGCAGGAAATCGTAACAGTTGTCTCTTACTTCAGCATTGGCCCGTTGTTTCATTGCGCCTCGAGGATGCTGATTCAGGTGGCCGCTGATTCCATAGATATCATTAAAGCCCCACTCAATCTCCTTGCGCAACGGCACCAGATGCTCCTGGATAGCTTTATAAAGCGGCCTGACATCAAACTTGGGATTCTTCAGGAAATTAAGCAGAAGCTCCAGATTACAGTTGCCGGCGCCGCGGCCGATACCGTTTATGGTTGCGTCCAGCATATTAACACCATCTATAATGGCCTGCTGGGTATTTGAAAAAGCCAGCTGCTGGTTGTTGTGAGCATGGAACCCCAATTCCTTATTCGGGGCATGTTCCTTGTAAAGTTTCAGATAGCTGGTTACCTGCTCTGAATAGAACGCTCCATAACTGTCCACCAGGTAGAGCCAGTCCACCTCTGCAACTTCATTAACCTGCTCCAGGGCTTCAATAAGCTCAGTCTCTATTGCCGCAGAGGATGCCATGATATTGATGGTGGTTTGATAGCCAAGATCCTTACTGCGTTTTACCAGATCCAGCCCCTTGTCAATATCCGGAACATAACAGGCGGTACGCACCATCCCTATAACACTCTGTTCTGAAGGAAGCAGTGAGGAAATGTCTACCCTGTCCACATCATACATCACAGCCAGGATTGGCGGATCTTCGCACTCATGGGCGTCCACAACCTGTTTGATATCATCCTCATCGCAAAAGTTCCACTTGCCATATTTTTCACGTGTATATTCATCGCTCTCGCAGAGTTTTTTACCAATCTCTATAATATCGATACCGCTGTCACAGGCAGCACCATAAACCGCTTTAACAAGATCTGTAGTAAAGTGGTAATTATTGATGAGGCCGCCATCCCTGATAGTGCAATCCAAAACCTTTATTTTCTCACGATACATCTTCTCAACTCCCGGTAAAATACCTAATATCTTCTACATAAAATTATAAAAATTTTATTCTAACGTAAACAGGTATGAAAAAACAAGGGAGAAATATTATCACACCCTCTACATTTGACAATATTTCAGGTTTACTAAAGGACGTTATGTTTAGTGGCAATGTTTTACTGCCAGGCCGGACAGCTTTAGTAGTAAGCTGGAGAAGCCTATAAACATCAGGAAGATGCCCAGAAAGACAGTTGCCTTACTTTTGAAGAACTCAATCGGTTTGCTCGCCAATAATGAAATACCTGAGAGTGCAGGAAGGGTACCTATCCAGAAAGATGTAAGCAATATGCCCCCCCAAAGGGCGTTGTTAGTCGCGACTGCTATTAAAATGAAACCATATAACCACCCGCATGGCAGTAAAGGACTCAGCAGGCCTATTAAGAAGCTTGAAACCGAATGAGAAGCTTTGCTTTCCAGCAACCAGCCAACTCTTCTCTGGTAGAACAGCTTCAGAAAATCAGGTTGTCTGATATAAACCTGTCCTTTTCTCATTATACTGAAACCTATAACCAGGAAACTGACACCCAGGAAAACAGTGGAGATGAGGGAGATATATTTCATCTCAGAATTAATAAATTCAGATCCCAGGAATCCGGCCAGGGTACCTACACATAAGTAACCAAGCAGGCGTCCAAGATGGTAATTAATAAGGCCGCTTCTGCTTTGCGCACCGGCGGTAAGCGCTAAGGCACCACACATCCCTACACAATGTATACTGCCAATAATGCTTGCGGCAATAACGGCAAAAGGCACCATAACCGGCATCATATCACCGATTCTATTTATTAATTGATTAGATAGGTCCAACAAGACTGATTTCCTTTATATATTCTTTTGTTACACTTTCTGATTTTGCCATAATCTGTAATTTAAAATATCTACTGCCTTTTTTGCCTAAGATTGACTTTGAAAACTTTATAAAAATGTGGTTCTTGATTGCTTCGCCGGGTGGAACTATCTCAGGAAGTGTTGGCGCTATGATTTCTATTTCACTGTTTTCCATTTCACCTGTTCGTATGATATCAACTTCCATTTCCTGAGAACTCTGATTCTTTAAGTTTAGCGTAAAATGATTCGCAATTAAAGTCTCCTCTTCTGATATGCTTAATACCTGATAAGGATTTTCGTGTGCCCTCAATACAGTGATGTCCAACTCTGATCTATTTATAACATACAAAAAAAGGCCTAAAAATGAAAGCAGGGTTAATCCAAAGTAAATACTAGTTTTCATTTTCCAGAAGATGGTCTTTTCCCCTTTCAGTCCATTTTCTGATTCGTAGCGAATAAGCCCCTCCGGTTTTTTTGTTATTCTCATTACCTCGTCACATGCATCAATACAGGATGTACAGGCGATACATTCCATCTGAATACCGTGACGAATATCAATACCTGTGGGGCAAACGACTACGCATTTGTAACAGTTGATGCAATCGCCGGTTTCTCCCGATAACCGCTTTCCGCCTTTCCTGGGTTCTCCCCTATCCTCATCGTAAGCTACAACAAGAGAATCTTCATCCATTAATACAGATTGAAGCCTGCCATACGGACAAATAAATGTACAAAGCTGCTCTTTGAACCATCCAAAATTAAACAGGATTATGAGTGTGGTTGCGTTTACTATATAAAAGGTTGTCAAATTCTCAGAGGGTGAGCCCAATGCCATGGATACCAGTCTTCCTGCACCGGTAAAGTAGGCATAAAAGGTGTGAGACACAAGTACACTGATAAAGAAAAAAGAAACCACTTGATGGCTTTCTTTCTTATTTTTCTTTGTCGAAAGGCGCTGCCTGAAGTTTCTTCCTTGCAATGTAATTGCCTTCTACCAGGGTTTCAATCCTCCGAAAGATTCCATCAATACCAATCGTCTGCGGGCAGGCCCAGCCGCACCAGACTCGACCCCAGACTGATGTGATAAATAATAATCCCAGTAAGAAACCTGCTAATATAAAGAAGAGTAGTGGTGTATCATGACCCCAGAAACTCAGGCCGAAGAATGTAAATCTGCGGTCGGGCAGATTAATTAGAATAGCAGGAAGGCCATTTATCTTGATACATGGAAGAAGGAAAAAAATGACTATCAATAGCCACTGAGAAATTGTTCTGTATCTTCTAAAGAACCCGTGCACAGCCATCGGGTAATGGTTTATGCAAAGGCCACCTTCCCCTGACAGTTTATGAATGCTGTCCGCCATCTTAATCTTCTATAAGCTCACCGTCAGGTTCTTTTGCATTCTCTACCTGGGTACCTTTTAAAGATTTTATATAAGCTGCTATCTGCAAAATATTATCTTCCGGAATTCTATCTTGCCAGGCGGCCATACCTTTATCCGGGATACCTGACCTGATGGTAATCGCTATATCACTGATCTTCCCTGTACCATGTATCCAATAATTATCTATAAGATTCGGGCCAATGAGACCTTCTCCGAATTCACCATGACAAAGGGCGCATTTATCTAAAAAGATTTCCTCACCACTTGTTAACTCTGCAGGCTCCTGTAAAAGCGCAACAAGTTCACTTTCGCTGACTTCCGGTACCTGTTCTACAACCGCCGTTATTTGCCGTGCTCGAGCATCTTGTAATTTCTTCACGTAAGATTCCACTATTTTATTTTTGCTGCTACTTCCAAAATGATAGCCCAGAAAAAACGGACCAGGAAGGCGGTGAAATAGAAAATATACATCAGCCATTTGGGACAGGGGTTATCAAGTTCAGTAATACCATCATATTCATAGCCCTCTATTATTTTGTCATCATCAAGCGGAGTTTTATCTTCACTCATGTCCGTGTCTCCTCATGAAGTGGCAGTTGAGATAAATAATCATAATGTTTTTTCTTACCTTTTCTACATACCCAGAAGATGTAACCAACAAATACGGATAAAAACAGAAAGAATGCAATTGCAATTAAATAGATATCAGTGAAATTGGCTAATGCCTGCTGTTTCATATTACTGCGCTCCTTTCTGCCCAAGAGCCTGAAGATATGCGATCAATGCTATAATCTTCTTATCTGACACTTCTTCTTTTACACCTTGATCTTTTAATCTTGCGGCAATTACCAGTGCTTGTGATTTTGCTGAGGTTCTCGCATCAGATGAATCTTTATCTGAATAAGGAACTCCCAGTTTCTTGAAAAGCGATATTGTCTTTCCCAAATTTTTATAATCAATCTTTGATGAAATTAACCAGGGGTAAGCGGGCATAATTGATTCTTTTATAACAGCTCTCGGATTCTCCATGTGCATATAGTGCCAGAGATCAGGATATTTCTTCCCTAAGCGTGCTAAATCAGGACCGGTTCGTTTAGATCCCCACTGGAATGGCCTGTCGTACATGGACTCTTCGATTGTTGATGCCGCTCCATATCTCAACTCTTCAGAATGTATTGACCGAATCATCTGGGAGTGACAGGTATAGCAACCTTCTTTTATGTATATGTTTCTTCCTGCCAGCTCTAATGGTGTAAACGGCTTGACCTTATTCTCTGTTTTAACGTATTTACTGATGGAAAGAGTTGGCACAACTTCTATTATAGAACCGGCTAAAATAGCAATAAGAGCCAATATGGTAAAAGCGGCAGCCATCCCTTCGAGTCTTCTGTGCCCTCGTTCAGAATGATTGACGGCAAAAGAGGCTCCTTTGACTTGAACCGTTTCATCCGCTAAATCTTTTGGTGCCTGCTTGATAGTTTTGTAGACGTTGTACAGTAAGAGAACAAAGCCGGCCAGGAACAATACACCCCCTATTGCACGATAGAAAAAGAGCGGTATAATACGAATTACTGTTTCAACGAAATCAGGATAGACAAGGTGGCCATTTGCGTCTATGGCCCTCCACATTAAACCCTGGGTAATTCCAGCGGCCAGCATGGAAATATAGTAAAAAAGTATACCCAGAATACCTATCCAGAAATGTATGTTTGCCAGTTTTTTGCTGTATAATTCCGTCTTCCATAATCTGGGGACAATAAAATATATCATCCCAAAAGTCAGAAAACCATTCCAGCCTAAGGTTCCGACATGTACGTGGCCGACAATCCAGTCAGTGTAATGTCCCAGAGAGTTTACAGCCTTAACAGATAAGAGCGGTCCCTCAAAAGTTCCCATTGCATAAAAGGTAATGGCCGCAACCAGAAATTTTATGATAGGATCTGTTCTTAATAAATTCCACGAACCACGCAGTGTCAGGATACCGTTAACGGCCCCTCCCCAACTCGGAGCCCAAAGCATTACGCTGAAAACTATACCCAGTGTTTGAAGCCATTCAGGTAAGGCTGTGTTTAAGAGGTGGTGCGGCCCCGCCCAGATATAGAGGAAAATGAGAGACCAGAAATGCACGACTGAGAGTCTATAACTAAAGACAGGCCTGTTTGCCGCCTTCGGCATGTAATAATACATCAAGCCCAGGAATGGTGTGGTGAGAAAGAAAGCTACTGCATTGTGTCCATACCACCATTGAACGAGTGCATCCTGGATACCGGCAAAAACTATGTAACTTTTGAAAAAACTGATCGGTATACTTATTGCATTTACAATATACAGGAGTGCAACTGTGACAATGGTGGCTATATAAAACCAGATAGAAACGTACATATGTTTCTCATTACGCTTTAATAGTGTGCCAAAAAATTGATAGCAAATACAACCCAAATCAGGACAACGGCAATGTCAATGGGCCATTCCAGCTCTGCGTACTCTTTACCCTGTGACAAGCCAAGAGGTAAAGTAATTGCAGCCAGGACAATAATGAATTGCCATCCCCAGAAGTGAAGTTTACTTAAAACATCTGAACACAATCTTGTCTTCAAAAGTCTTTGTGTGGAATGATAAATCCCTGCGAAGATAGCATTACCGGCAAATGCAAAGAGTGCGGCATTGGTATGCAACGGTCTTAAGCGGCCAAACGTTAACCAGCTTGTGTTAAAGTTGAGCTGCCAGACTGCCATTTGTACGGCGATAATTATCCCTACCAAAAAAACTACTACAGCCCAGATTATGGTTGCCAGAGTGAACATCCTGACAATCTCATCGTTATATTTAACCTGAACGAGTCCGGAGTTGCTATCATTCGAAGCGTTCATCTTCCTGTTCCTTTCCCATAATTCCGAGTTGGTCTCAAATCTTTGTCTCCTTTAACTTGTCGTTCCAGTCATCGATTAATATCTTGTGCGCCGGTGTTTCAAGGTCGTCAAATTGCTCATTCTTAACGGCCCATAAGAAAAACCAGACGAAAAAGATACTAAAATAACTGCAATAGGAATAATTACGTAAAGGATTGTCATTAGAGATTTACCTGTTTTTTAAGTATTATGCATTAAATTAAATTGAAAACAACTATTAAGTTTTTTAACTAAAAGAGAACATGTACTTTCTTAGAATAACATAAGTGCAATCCTTGAAACATGTTAACGTAATTTGTAATGATTGTTAATTAGAAATTATATCATAATTTAGTTAATTGTTAAGCAAAAAATTTATTTGTTGAATCTTCTCAGGAATTTAGTCCCCAGGAGAGATGAAAACAGAACAGTTAAAGAACTGACGGGCATTAATACCGCCGCTGTTAATGGCGAGATGTAACCCAAAAGTGCAGCCAGCCCACCGGCGGTATTATAAATAAATGAAAAAACAAGATTTCTTTTTACAACAGAAAAGGTGTTTTTGCTTAACAAAATTAAGTCTTCCACAGGCGAAACTCCTCCTTTGGTTACGTAAATATCGGCAGCAACCAGACACGATTCCACACTTCCCTGCACCGCAATGCTTACAGTATCCGAAGACATGGCAAGTGAATCGTTAGCGCCATCCCCAACCATCAGGGAATCAGGAAAATCCTTAACAATCTCATCCTTTTTCTCAGGGAAAAGGTTCGGGGAAATCTGCTCGTCTGCCAGGTGAAGTTTTCTGGCAACACTTGATACAGGTATTCTCTTGTCTCCTGATAATATGTAAGTTTTTATACCCATGTTTTCTAATTGGGAGACAGTCTGCTTTGCATCGTCGTGGAGCATGTCTCCCATACATGCATGTGCAACAATGTCCCCGTTTCTATATATAGAAGTCAGACTGGATATAATGTCAGAATCGTCTTCGTCTTTATCATCAGGTAATGCCGATATTATTTTGTAATGATCATTGTCTACAATTCCGGAGATTCCTGATCCGGGAATCTCTGTTAAGGAATTGGCGGGTAGTTTATTTACACATCTCCCTTCAAGGTGCTTTACGAGGGTACGGGCTATGGGATGCTGTGAATTAACTTCGATGGAATATATCGCATTGAGAGTTTTCATATCAGGTGAAAAATTTCCTGCTTCTTCCATGTCCGGAGATTTCCACTTAAGAAATTCAAACCTCCCCTGGGTAAGGGTACCTGTCTTATCAAAAAAGGCATTTTTAACATAGTTTAACTTCTCAAGTGATTCGGCATTCTTTATTAAATAACCTTTTCTTGATGCTTTTCTCAGTGATAAACTCTGTGTTAATGGAATAGCAAGAGCCAATGCGCAGGGACAGGCCAGGATTATCAAGGCTAGTGTCCGTTTAACAGCCTCACCGGGATCTATCGTGATGTAGAATGAAAAGAAAACAGCCCCTGCTGCAAGTACGAAAATACTGAAATATTGAGCTGCTTTGTCGGTTAATGAAATCAACGGGGTTTTGTTATAAATCTGCTCTTCCACTTTCTTTAATATTTGTCCGATCCGGCTGTTGTCAGTGGTACGCTTCACCAGGATTTCTACAGAGTCAGAAACGACTTGAGTTCCGGCAAATATCTCAGAGCCTTTGAAAAGTTTTTGAGGAAGGCTTTCTCCCGTCAGGATAGAAGGATTTATATTTACCCATTCGCTTACCACAGCTCCATCTGCAGGTATGCGTTCTCCTTCTTCGACAAGAACCTTATCATCCACATTTAAGTGCCTTGCAGGTACTTGTTCATATTCATGGTTTTCACTGTTCCACCGCCGGCAGGTCTGCGACGTGATAAATGTCTGCAGATATGAACTGTTTATAAATGTCTGCTGTGTTCTACTCAGAAAATATCGACTTGCCAATAGCAGAAATATTAATACTGAGAGCGAATACAAAAATAAAAAGCCTCATTACCCCTGATTAAATTGAACAAGCTTAGAACAAAACCAATGATCACTGCAGCAACAATAGGCAAATCTATACTGGGACGCCTTGCTTTTAATGACCGCCACAAATTATTATAAAACGGTTGGGCACAGTAAATGAGTATGGGTATAAAGAAAGCAAGATTCAGGTATCCAAAGACATCAGCCATCTGGCCCTTTAACCCTGAGTAAAGAGAAAAAGAGAACAGCATGATGTTTCCGGCACAGGCAGCGGCAATTCCCAGTCTCATCAGTTGCTGATGGTTTTCTTTCTTCTGGAAATGCTTTGCTTCATCAAGGCTCTTAATCGGATAGGCTTTATATCCCAGGGCTGACAAAACGGAAGCTACCTTTCCAAAGTATCCGGGTTCTTTCAGGGAAACAAAGAGTGTATTCTGGCTCATATTTAAATGAACCTTTTTCAACCTGAGGAACCCAGTCAGGGATTTGATCGATAATCCAGAGACAGGCAGTACATTGAATACCTTCAATAAAAAACCTCATACCTTTCATGTTATCAACGCTCACCAGATAATCTTTTAGAAAAGATTCGTTATCCAGGAGATCATATTCAGGCAGATTAGCAGAGGGTTTGTTGATTAATGAGAAATGCTCTTTCCTTAATATTTTTATATACCGTCTCACATCCCCAGCAGCAAAACGCCTCCCCTTTGTCACTGAAAATAGCGCTTGTTCTATCAGAAATAGCTATGCCGCAATGCGTACATGAAGAGTGTTTGTCATGCAAATTCACTATACCACCATTAATTTAATTAATTTTCAATTTTGCCAATACTATAGTATTGGATTAATAATTTTACCAAGTTTTAGATAAATAATAAAGAAAGAGGTAGAATTTGGAAAACAGTTGAAATCCTGTCACATTTTGTTTTTAATGACATTGGGATTTGAATTTATGTTAACTCTTGCAGAAAGGATACATGCGAAGTGAATAAAATTAATAAAATATGTATAATCGTGTTTTGTACGTTTGCAGTAACCACCGGGGTTATAACCTGTGGAGGGGAAAGCAATAAGGCTTTGGGAGAAGATAAAGAGACTCATCAAATGCAGAAATCCACACCTACCGGTTCTCTGATGCGAATAATCAGTTCTCATACGGCTAAGATGTTTGATGCAATAATGATTGGTGATTTCAATACCGTCGCCAGGAAGTCCAATGAAGTAACCAAGGCCAGCAAAGTCATAATGAGGATGTTCTTTCCGGATAAAGGAGAGATTGATGATTGGTTCAAGGAAACCGGTAAGATCCAAATGATCCGGAGGCGGTCAAGGCAATGAAGAATGAATTTGAAAAATACTCAAAAGCAGTTATTGATAGTGCTGACAGGATTACTGAAGCATCCGGAAACAAGGATATCGTTGAGGCCTATGAAAATTTTGATGCAATGGTGAGAAATGCATGTTTTGCATGCCATAAAGTTTCTCGTTCTAAATAGGCCAAAAAATAAAATTAGTTAAAAACATTCATAAAAACGTAATCCTCCATGGTACAAGGACGGATTAAGATTTGAATGTCAGAGATGCGGTAACTGCTGCAGAGGAGAGCCGGGTACCGTCTGGTTAAATAAAAAGGAGATAAAAGATACCTCTGCTCTCCTTGGTATTTCACCAAATCGGTTTGCAGAAGAGAATTTAAGGATAATTAACGGCCGCACCAGCCTGCTGGAGCATGGCAATGGAGACTGCATCATGTATGACAAAGAATGCAGGATTTATGAAACCAGGCCGCTTCAATGCAAAACCTTCCCGTTCTGGAAATCAAATCTGAGAAACACGGCTGATTGGGAAGAACAGGGGAAGACTTGCCCTGGTATTGGTAAAGGGGAATTACATACAGCGGTGGAGATAGAAAGCCGTTTAGGCCCAGAATTGAGCAATTTATGATTAATGAAAAAGACAAGGCCGCAGATTACACTGATTTGCACCCGGAAAGGATCGGGATACTCGGCGGTACTTTCAATCCAATACACATGGGACATTTGATCATGGCGGAAGAGGTTTGCAAACGCCACCATTTATCAAAGGTCATTTTTATACCCACATATACCCCCCCTCATAAATATACTGACGATTTGACGGATGCCGGACATCGATATCAGATGGCCAAAGAGGCCATTAATGTAAATGATAAATTCGAAGTATCCGATCTGGAAATCAAGCGTAAAGGGAAGTCATATACTATAGACACAGTACATGAGATTCTTGGACACTATGGTGAGGAGTGCGAGGTGTTTTTGATTATGGGTGCCGATTCATTAAATGAACTGGAATTATGGAAAGATATCAAAATGCTTTCTCAATTATGCCATTTTGTTATCGTAAACAGACCCGGATTTTCAACTGGCACATCATCCAGGCTTGCCGAACTCATTGGTGACGACGTTATATCAGATATTGAAAAACTGAGGACAGAGATCGAGCCTGTTGGAATTTCATCGACTGAAATAAGGAAAAGATTAAAAGAGAGGATTGAAATCAAGGGCCTTGTGCCTGAGTGTGTTGAGGCATATATAAAAGAGCACGGCCTGTACTCTTGTCTAAAATCTATCTAAATATTCTTTACCCTTCTTGATATTCTCAACAGGTTGCTGCACTGATTTGGAATTGATAACGTAAAACCCGTTGTATCCTGTTGTTTCAAGTGTAGAAACGAACTCCTCAACCGGCAATATCCCCTCTCCAATTGGCACCTCTATATTTCGTCCTTCTTCCGTTTGCTTGGTATCCCAGAGATTTGTGTGGACTATATATTTGTACAATTCGTGTATACCCATGATTTGGTCTAGGTTGTTTATCATTAGTGATGCCGGATCATAGGTTAATCTGATACCTTCAGTGTATAGCGATTTCAGAAAATCCTTCAGTGTCGAATAGTTATCAAATGAAATCTTGGCGGCAAGTCGACATCCGTAATTCTCAGCATGCCTGCCAATCTCACCAAGGGCTGTATTTACTGCATGCCAATGTGTAGAATCAGTTCCCGTCGGTATGCTGCCTGTTTGTACGGTTATAATATTAGTTTGTAAATCGAGAGCAAGATTTATAATTGCTTTTATTTTATTGATAAGAAAATCAAATTCATTTTCATTGATAAACCCTATCCCTAATTCACCTCCAAGGGCACAGAGTTCTAATCTGTTTAAATCTATAACACGCCTTAATTCCCGCCTTCCTGTCTGTGATAGATTTTCAGGGGTTATGTCTCTTTGTGTCGCATCGATTTGAATCCCTTTGAAGCCAAGGGCGGAAGCAGTCTTGATACCATCCTTAATCCTTAATCGAAGGGATTCCAGAACAACACCGGTCTTTTGCCTTATCATAATATAGAGCGGCATAGCCGCAACCAAGTTTAAAGTACCTTAAGTGAACTAAAGTTCCTAAAGTTAAAGAAATCATTTTTATCCATGCAGCCGTTGTGGTAAACTTCTAAACATGGATAGAGAAAAAGCTTTACAACTATTGTCAAGTCATTTAAAGAATGAGAACCTGTTAAAACACTGTCTTGCAAGCGAAGCCATAATGAGGAGCCTTGCAGGAGAATTAGACGCTGATATTGAAAAATGGGGCATGGCCGGACTCCTTCATGATCTTGATTTTGAAAAAACAAAGGACGATCCTGCCAGTCATACACTGGTCTCGTCCAGGATACTGGAAGATCACGGTATAGATGGCGAAACAATAAAAGCAATAAAAGGTCACAATGCAGAAGCCCTTGGCATAAACAGAGAAACCAAACTGGACTTTGCACTGGCCGCCGCTGAAACTGTTACCGGGCTGATCATTGCCACTGCATTAATCTATCCTGATAAGAAGCTGGAAAGTGTAAAGATTAAGTCCATTCTAAAAAGGATGAAAGAAAAAGCATTTGCCAAGAGCGTAAATAGAGAAATAATTAAAGAGTGTGAACACCTTGGTATTCCATTAGAAAGGTTTATTGAGATTTCTCTAAAGGCTATGCAGGGATAAGCCATGATTTAGGTTTATAGCACTGCTGACATTTGCTACATGGCTGTGTAACCACCATCAATAGTAAGTGTAGTTCCTGTAACCCATGACGACTCGTCAGATGCAAAATATAAACATACGTACACAATGTCTTCCGGTTTGCCAAATCTTCCCATCGGATACAGGTTCAACAGTACCTCCGATGTCTTCTTGTCTGCCAACAATCCCTGTGTCATAGGCGTTTTTACCACACCCGGGCATATGCTGTTTGCCCTTATATTATGTCTTCCATATTCAACGGCAATACTCCTTGTAAACATTATGACACCGCCTTTAGAGGCATTATAAGCAGACGCTTCAGGAATTGCTACCATACCAAGGATTACCACTGCAGAAGAAAGAATTCTGCCCAAGATAAAATCTCCCAAAAGTCCCGTAAGTGCAGAGGAATACAAAGATTTCGACCCGTTGCGCGACCTGTATTTCGGTGATTTTAAACTTTCCAGTCATTTTCACTCTCGAATATCTTCTAACAGCTCTAACAATCTCGCAGACCTTGACAACGATAAAGATGACAGTATTTACTATGTTGGATACCAGTACGACTTTTCTCTTTCATTAAAGCATATGAGCAGCGCCGAATTCTTCCTCCATTTTTAAGAGGATTAATATCTCAGAATACGACGCTCCACTGTGGCTGGACGATGATCTAACCACCCTTTTCGGCAACAAGCATGAATACTCCCAGGGAGAGATCCTGCCGAGGGTTTACAGGGCGTACCTTGATCTCCCTGTAACAGATTTTCTGGATACGCGTGTACAAATCGGAGCTCTTACATACGGTGTCGGGAATGAACAAGCACTTGGAGGGAAGTACCCTAATTTGGGGGCAACTCTATCTGCAGGCCCCAAGAATTTTAGAGGACGACTACATTACGATCGAGTAGACTCTTATAATAAACTAGATACTTGGGGGGCCTATAATAAGCGATGTTGAAGAAGGTGCTTTCCACGGTAGAAACACTAACGCCAATTTCTTTGCTGCAGATATCATGGCAAAGGTAGGGAGGCATTCCATACAACCTTATGTAGGGTTCGTATACGATTTCACTCATTCAAGAGATCGCGATAACGCTTTCGACACAAAGGGTACCATCGCAAACGGTAGAAAGATTGACAAAGATCTCCTGGGAACAGTTGGTGTTGATTTAAACCTGAATTTTGAGAGGTTTAACCTTGGTGTTGAGTTTGCCAGAAACTTTGGAAAGGCAAGAAGCGATACTTCGTCCGACCCAGGAGATGTGACCAAGGAGATTGTACCATTAAATGATATGCAATCAGGTTGGGTTGACGACATTACGCATAAAGGGTGGCTTTTGATGGCGGACGCAGGCTATAATCTCGGGATTGTAAGGCCAAAGGCCAAGGTTGTTTGGGCTTCCGGGCCTGAGGGCAGACGTAAAGATGTGCTAAATGGCTGGTCCAGCAGCAACAATAACAGAACCTTTTCCGTCTATTCCCCGACAAATACCGATATCTTTGACTCCCATTATCAGAAATCTGGTATAGGTCCATATTTAGCAACTGCTTCTACATACCTCGTTTAATTTTTAGGTTAGTTGTACAGGCCGGGGTACGTTTTTAACGTTAATCCGTTTGTTAATTAAGAGAATAGTTCGTTTTTTTAACGTTACGGGAAGTT
>CAXGMX010000018.1:0-17061 GCA_964010955.1 uncultured bacterium | reverse complement strand
TTCTAGGTAGTTTTTTACTTTGTAACCAGTAATTCTAGACTATTTGTTATTATTTAACTATTGTTTATCTAGAGATGCAACATAAGCAGCCCCGAAACCATTGTCTATATTTACAACGGTAACATTTGCAGCACAGCTATTTAACATTGCCAGGAGAGGAGTAATGCCTCCAAAACTGGCGCCATATCCAACACTTGTCGGCACGCCGATAACAGGACAAGCCACCATTCCTCCTACCACACTGGCAAGTGCCCCTTCCATGCCTGCAATAACTATAATCACCCTAGCGGCAGAAATGTCTTTTTTATTTCTAAGCAGACGATGTATACCGGCAACTCCAACATCACAAAGCACCTTTACATTGTTTCCCATTATTTCCGCAGTCTCTTTTGCTTCCTCAGCAACAGGAATGTCTGAGGTACCGGCAGTTACAATTAATATCAGGCCCTTCTTCTTTTTTGAGCGGGAGTTCTTAATAACTATCGTTCCGGCCACATCATTATATCTGGCCTTTTTAAATTTTCGAGAAACACATTTATATATCTCCTCATTCGCACGGGTTGCCAATAAATCAGTCCCGTGCTTAATTATCTGGCTGGCAATCTTGAGAACCTGCTCCGGTGTCTTACCTGCACAGAATATCACTTCAGGAAACCCGCAGCGTATAGTCCGGTGAGTATCAACCTTGGCAAATTCCAGGTCTTTGTATGGCATGTCCTTAAAACTATGCAAGGCTTTCTCTATTGTAAGTTCGCCTTTTTTTACTTTTGTTAAAAGTTTCTTGATAGAGTTATCGTCCATTGTTAGTACCTATATTCTACTCCCTACTCGTTCTCAAGCTACGGCATTGCCTCAACCTCAAGCCCCGAAAATTCTTTTTCATCATACTTATGGTATGCCAGTCCTGCTACCATAGCGGCGTTGTCCATACACAATTTCTTTGAAGGATAATAGAGTGGTATATCCCGTTGCTTTGCAGCATCTGCAAGCCTTTGCCTTAACCTGGAATTGCAGGCAACACCACCACCCAGGATTATACTTCTGGCAGAAAATTTAGTTGCGGCAAAAATGGTTTTGTTTACCAGTACATCAACAACTGCTTCCTGAAAACTTGCCGCAAGGTCTGCAATCTCCCGATCCTTTAATTCAGGCATTTCTCCGGTATTCTTTGAATCCTGACCCATGCAGTGATACAAGACTGCCGTTTTAACTCCACTAAAACTAAAATCAAGAGAGTCCTTTTTCAGATAAGACCGGGGAAATAATATTGCCTTCCCATTACCTTTCTGTGAGATAGTATCAATCTCCGGCCCGGCAGGATAGCCTAAACCCAAAATCTTACCAACTTTATCAAACGCCTCCCCTGCCGCATCATCAATAGTCCCTCCAACCTGTGTATGCCTTGTTTCACTTTGTGTCAGAAATAATGAGGTATGTCCACCCGATACTACAAGGCTGATTGCCGGATAATCAATATCTTCATGTTCAATTTTACTTGCGTAAATATGTGCATGTAAATGATTGATAGTTATAAGCGGAATGCCCAATAACCAGCTCAACGTCTTAGCGGTCGTAAGCCCGATTAATAATGCGCCTATAAGACCCGGTGTGTTTGCCACCGAGATTGCATCTATATCATTAATCTTAATATTAGCCTCTGTAACAGCTTTGTCAATCACTGTTATAATAGTATCTGTGTGTGCACGACAAGCTATTTCGGGAACTACACCTCCAAATCTTGTGTGAAGTTCTTGTTGGGATGCTACTATGTTTGAATGGACTTTTATACCGTCTTCTACTACAGAGGCAGATGTTTCGTCACAAGACGTTTCGATACCCAGGATTATCATATCACATTAGAAGAATTTCTTTAACGGAGTTTATTGGGAATGGATAAACATTCCAGGATTGTATCTGTTTTTCGCAGGCCTAATCAGTTCCTGTTGTTTTGGCATAAACCCTTATGCCTTTCAACACGTCAAGCGCCCTGGAAAGTTGTACATCAACAAATTTCCCTTCATCATCACTGTCTTCAATATCCCTGGAAGGCTCTTTTCGGTCTTTCGTACGTATGTCTGTAGCATTAGCTATGGTCAGGTTTTTATGCAGTTCATTTATTTCCTTTTTTGTAAGGTTCACCTTTATATCCGGTTCAATACCTACTCCATCAATCAGGGTGCCGGATGGTGTGTAGTATTTGGCTGTTGTCAGTTTCAAGGCAGTATCCTTATTTTCTATTGGTATCAAACTCTGGACAGAACCCTTTCCAAAGGTTTTAGTCCCCAGCAAGAGGCCGCGGTTGTGATCTTTGACGGCGCCTGCAACAATTTCAGAGGCACTGGCACTGCCATTATTAACCAGTATTATCAATGGGAAATTTTTATATGTTCCTGATTTATGCGCCTTATATTCATGTTCTTGTGACTTATGCCTGCCTTTTGTAGAAACGATGACACCTTTTTTAATAAACTTGTCCGACATATCTACTGCAATATTCAAGAGGCCTCCCGGATTAAATCGTAGATCCAGGACAAGAGCCTCCATTCCCTGCTTTTCTAATTCCTCAATTGAAGCATCCAGGTCAGTTATTGTATTATCCTGAAAACCGGTAACTGCAACATAGCCAATATTACTCTCTTTATCAACGATCCTCGTGCCACGCGTACTTTTAATCTGAATTTTTGCCCGTTCAATAGTTATGTCAACCGGATCTCTTTCTCCCTCATGCAACACCGTTAATGTAACCTTAGTATTGGGTTCGCCACGAAGTATTTCAACAGCCTCTCGAATTGTAACATTTCTTATCGATTTACCATCGATCTCGATTATTTTATCCCCAATAAACACTCCCGCCCGGAAGGCCGGTGAATCAACAATTGGTGTCAGTACAGTTAAAATACCGTCCTTTACAATGACTTCAATACCCAGCCCCTCAAATACACCTCCTGTTTCAATCCTCAACTCTTCAAGATGTTTTGAGCCGATGTACTGGCTATATGGATCCAGACTGCCAAGCATGCCTGTATATCCACTCCTAAGCAGCGTTCTGAGGTCAACTACGTCAACGTATTTATTCTGTATTTCCTTTATTATGGTTATGAACTCTTCAAAATCCTGATAATAAACATCAGGAGCCGTTTCCTTCTCTGTTTGCGCATGCAGGCCGCATGGGGTTAAAGAGAAAAGAATAATTACTATCCAGATAAAATTAAAACAACTCCTCGTTTTTAACACTAAAACTTCTCCTTCATTTTATTTAATGTATGTGGTGGGCAGAGCCGGAATCGAACCGGCGACACCGGGATTTTCAATCCCGTGCTCTACCAACTGAGCTATCTGCCCTAGAATATCATGCAGTGGTAATTATTCATGAATAGCCCTTACTCTGTTAAGACCTTTTTAGAATGTCTATTCGTGAATCTCATTTTGTCCCACTCCAGCTGCCGTTTCAATTCATCAGCATTTTCAAACTTAATTTCTTCCCTCAATTTATAAAGAAACTGGACTTCCAGATCCTTTCCGTAAATCGATTCATTAAAATCAATTATGTGAACCTCGACCAGAGGCTCGTTATCATATGTATTTTTCTCGAATGTAGGGCAAGTCCCTATATTGGTTATGGCGTTGTATTCCCTGCCATCCAGAAATGCCTTAGTGGCATAGACCCCGGAAGGAGGTTTTATCTCATGGTGAAGATTAAGGTTGGCAGTGGGAAACCCTAATTCCATACCGCGGCCAACACCCTTAATTACCGTACCAAGCACAGAAACACGCCGGCCCAGCATTTCTTTCGCTTTCTGCAAATCCCCTTGAATAATTTCTTTTCGTATGGCCGTGCTGCTTGCTATTTCGCCTTCAATTTCTGCCGGTTCACACACAACCACTTCGAACCCATATTTTTCCGCGAAATTACAGACCATTGATGCGTCGCCCCTTCTATCCTTGCCAAATGAACAGTTAAATCCGAGCACGACTACTTTGGCCCCGAGCCATTCATGAATTACCTTAGCTATAAAATCCTCGGCTCTGATTTCTGAAATCTTTTTATCAAACTCCAACACAACTGTTATATCAACGCCCAGTTGTTCAAACAAGACCAACCTGTGTTCGAGTGACGTAATGCAGGACTGTTGTGTCTGTGAAAGAAAGCTTTTTGGATGGCGATCAAAGGTCAGGATTATTGATTCTCCGTTTTCTTTGTTCGCCAGATCTATAGTTTTCTGAATAACCTTCTGATGGCCTGAATGTACTCCATCAAACACCCCTAATGTGACAACAGGCCAGTTAAGCTTTCTTTCTATCTTTTTATTAATACCAAAAACTGTATCCAAGTTTATCCTCTCAGCCTTTCCTTTTACCTAATAGAGCCTTTTTGCCTATCCACGATTCCCATTCTGTTATAAATGCCAATTGCTTTTCCCTTAGATACTGTTCCATTATTGAATCTTCTTCCTCATCAAATTTTCCCGGATCAACCTTCTTTCTGTCTACCAGCGTTACCACATAACATCTTTGTATACCTTTGCCTTGAACTGCAATGGCTGACTCTCCAACTTTCAGGCCAAAGACCGTTTCGGCAAGTTTAGCTCTTTCCGGCCCCAATATCTCTACATCATCACCTTCACTGATAATTCCCGGCCTGCTGATATATTTTGTTCCTGTTATATCTATTTTACCTGCCTCATCTTCAATAAATTTTATACCCTCTTCAAAGGACGTCTGATTAATCTTCTCAAGGCATTTTTCTGCAAGCTTCTCTGCCTCTGCAAATCCCTTTTCATAACTCAGGTCCCTGGCAACCCTCTCACGAATTTCTTCATAGGCCGGTGTACGCGGTTCAATTTTCTCTATCACCCGGTAAATAAATTTACCTTCCACAGAACTAAGGGGTGGAGAAGGGTCATTTACGTCCCGGTCAAATACCTGCTGGGGAAATTCAGGAAGGTCTATCATCACTTCCCTCAATTCATCTTTTGCAAAATAGTTTGTTTCGTTATTCCGGTTAGTTGGAACAACATACGCAAGGCCATGCTTCTCCGCAAGATCAGGAAAGCTGATAAACTCCTCCTTGTCAATCATTTCGTATATTTCTTCATCCGCATCAGCAATCTGTTTGTTAATCGTGGCTTCGTACTCTTTAAGGAATAGATTATTTTTAATTTGCTCCTTCACTTCCTCAAAGGGCTTGAATTCTGCTACAGAAATTTCCGCTGAAGTTTCCTCTAAATTCTCTTCTTCGTCTTCCTTTCTAAACATAAGGTCCTTTTTCTCTTCGTAATAATTACGCATTGCTTCATCAGTAATAGTAGTATTAATCTCTCTTTCTACTGCGGCATTTTTTGTTATCACATATTCTATCTTAACCTTCTCAGGTTTCTTTATAACCCCATCTTCCTTCTTCAACACTCGGGAAGACCTCACTGTGCTTATCGTAAAAAGATCTGATTTCGTCTTCCTCAACCTTAACATTACTGACAAAATCTCTGGCGTTAAGGGCTGCATATTTTATTTTTACTTTTTCATTTTCCTTGATGTATCTCTGTAATGCCTCGTCTCTGGTAATCTTTACTGAATTTTTCAAAAGATATAGAAGTTTTCTGCTTAAAAGATATTCCTTAATAGTCTTTTCAAACTGATGCTCCGTCAAATGGAATGCTGATCCGAGCATACGTCTGAAAGCTTCTTTGTCTTCAAAGATACGCGGATCAACAGGAAAGAAATTTCGCACCTCCTGCGCAAGTTCTTCTTTAGTTACGAAAATACCCATTTTCTCAGCCTGGATAAAAAGCGCCATCTGACCCCAGACCATTTTAGCGACAGGCTCTTCTGAATCCCTGAAAAAGATCCTCGCCCATCTGGTCGCAGTATCACTAAACTGTTCCTGTGTAACTTCTACACCATGAATTTCCCCGATAGCAGGTTTTGGTACCATATACTCTGCCGCCGGACCAATTCCCCATATTACCATCAAGAATACAACTAAAGTACCTAAGAGTTTTTTCTGATTTCTTCTAAACCAACCTGTCGCTGCCATATATACCTCACATTAAGTTATTCTAGACGTAAAACTAAGCACAGGAGACTCTTTAATTACAATGAAGTCCCTGAATTCTTGTACAAATGCGAATTCTAAATTATATAAAGCATCGTTATAACTATCAACAGCTTTTTGTAATAATTTAATGTTTTAATTTATTTGGAAGTATATTGATAAATGTGTTAAGCTTGCAACCAATATGTATATTGAAAAAGTTAAAAATGACTAGAATTTTAAGTGAGCTAAAATTGTGGTAAAAAACAAATCTTTTAACTTTTAACTTCCTGCCCGAACGGCTTGCCGGGTGGGTAGGTTTCTTTCTTGTCCTCGGCGTCTTTTGTCCGGGGAGCGGTGAATTCTGTTCTTTTTCAATCTTCAATCTACAATATTAAATCCATAAAACAAAGGGAGTTAGAAATTGGTTAAGACAAACAAAGATAAATTAGTAATGCAATCAGTAGTAGGACAAATATCAAGCCCCACTTTTGCAAGTACACCTTATGTTATAAGCGCTGACGGCAAACCACTGGTTCTTCCGAGTGTTGGCGGGATTACTTACAACGTCAGGATTGGAGATCCTGCAATCGGCTGGGCTGCCGATCATGTGGAACCTGGAGTCAGCATGACTAATACAGAAAAGTCCATCGGGAGCTGGTCGCCAAATGCGGGACTTAACACACTGGCATGCGCAGGAAATGAAGTAAAGGTTATCTCAGGAGAAGCCAAGGGGGCAAAAGGTTATGTAATTGGAAAACACGGTGGTATAGAACATGTGATAGTCGACTTCCCTCCAAAAACCCTTGAAAAAATGGTGGTGGGAGACAAGATGCAGATAAAGGCGTACGGAACAGGATTAGCCCTGACAAATTACTATCCTGACATACACGCAATGAACATCTCTCCCCGTCTTTTGTCGAAGATACCTGTAAAAGAAGCGAAAGGTATCCTCAAATTCCCGGTAACCCATATAGTCCCGGCAGCTATTATGGGATCCGGACTGGGCTCCAGCCATAGCTACTCAGGCGACTACGACATCCAGATGTTCGATAAGAAAGTCGTAAAGAAATTCGGACTTGGAACACTCAGGTTTGGAGATTTCGTGGCAATATCTGATGCAGATCACTCTTATGGAAGAATATACAAGACCGGCGCTATTTCAATCGGCATCGTAGTCCATTCAGACTGTGTTATCGCAGGCCACGGCCCCGGCGTAATGACAGTACTCACCTCCGGCAAAGGTAAGATCAAGCCAGTAATAAGCAAGAAATCAAACTTAGTACATTATTTAAAACTAAAATAAAGACACGAATTTCACAAATTACACAAATTACGATTTACGAATGGCTACTTACTAATGACCAATAACCAATGACCAATGACTAGCTTGCTTGGCGGGCTTCCCCGCCTTATTTTTTATGACTCATATTTCCCAGATAGTCCTTTATCTTCTCATCCTCTTCTAACGTTATAATCTCACTGTATTTAATGGGATCATGCATGTTGTCGATTATGATTACCCACTGTTCAGGGGTATAACCATAGGCGTTAATGTCCGGTAGTGCGTGACAGGGAGAACATTTATCCTTGTAAAGCTTCTGGCTGGCCAGGCCCGCTTCTTCCTTATGTAACTCCTCTTTGACCAAATCTTCTTTTTGCGAATCCTCTCTGATTAACTCCTCCTTTTGCACATCCTTTGTCACCGTTGTCGCACAGCCTGAAAGAATCTGCTGAATAAGAAGCAGAAAAACTATCAAAATTGTATAAACATTGGACCGTTTCTTCATATTCAATTCTCCCATTAATTCTTCAGGTGTTACAATTTTGTAGATTGTAGAAATACCAAGAGTATAATAATGAGGCTATTTACTATAATCAAGAGGAAAAATGATAGATAACCCTGATTGGAACCAACCTGAAGAAAGAGCTTATTTTCATCAAATCTCGCAGGATTGCATAAGGAAATTAGTTGAATGTATGGAAGGTATTGATATAGAGGATATGGATTGTGATACTTGCCTTAAAATGCAGGAAATATTAAACGATGAAATTGAAGATGAAGAGTTTCTTGAATTTGCAATAGATAACCTTAGTGAATTGGTTTCGTATATTGCTAAAGGAAACGTAAATATCAGGATTCACAGGAATGATGTAGATGAGTTATGGTTTGATGTAGACGAAGCAGAAAATAGCAATTAAGTTTGAAGTAACTAAAGTTAAAAAATCCTTTTTACTACAACTTTAGAAGATTAATATGTTGAGGAAGAAAAGATTTTTTATTCTAATCGTAATGTCAGTCGTAGCAGGAATGGGAATAATTTCAGGATGTTCACGTAATCAGGAAACACTAACCTGGACAGAAGTGATTAGTGATATCAGAGATAAGTACCCGGATGTTAATCAACTCCGGACAGATGAGCTACATTCATGGCTGACTGGTTCCAGAAGCGAGCCTATAATCTTAATAGATGCCAGGGAAAAGGAAGAATTTCGCGTAAGCCATATTACCGGAGCAATGAATATCCCTTACGACAAAGACCCCCTGAAACATCTCACAGATATTAAACCTGACAGCCCAATTGTCGTCTATTGTTCCGTAGGTTATCGTTCTTCCATCCTGGCAGGAAAATTACAGGACATGGGCTTAAAGGAAGTATACAACCTAGAAGGATCAATCTTTAAATGGGCTAATGAGGATAGGCCGCTGGTACAAGGTAAGGTTACAGTTCACAAAGTACATCCTTATAATACCCATTGGGGAGATCTGCTTGAGAGGAAATATCACGTTGAAGTGGATTAGGTTATTGTTAATTTGTTTTTAATTACAAAGCACCTGTTTTTCTTATGTCATTGGTAATAAATTCATCAGCAGCATACGGTCCCCAGGTACCGGCCCGATAAAGGTGAATATGAGGCAATTCTTCACTGGCCCATCCTTCAAGTATGCCATTCACTAACGTCCATGCTACTTCAACTTCATCCTGCCGGATAAAGAGAGTGCTGTCACCTAATATAGCATCTAAAATCAGGCGTTCGTATGCTCCCGGCGGCTCTATATCAAAAACGTTTTCGTAACAAAATTCCATGTCTTTAGGTTCTAAAATCATTTTCGGGCCCGGAACTTTCATACCTATGGACAGGCGTATTCCTTCATTCGGTTGAACGCGCAAAGAGAGCATATTCGGTTTCATACGGTCCCGTTCTTCTGCCTCCTCACCATCTTTTATATGACTGAAAAGGGCAAGAGGCGGCTGCCGAAATTCAATATTTACTTCAGTAAGACGTTCTGTCAGCGCCTTTCCTGTACGAAGATAAAACGGTACACCGGCCCAGCGCCAGTTGTCCACATGTAACTTCAGCGCTACAAAGGTCTCGGTCACTGAACTTGGCTTTACATCTGCCTCTCTTAAATAAATCCGGAATCAGCTTCCCGTCTATAGTTCCTGCCGCATATTGTCCCCGTACGGAACGCTCGTTAACTTCATTCATTTCAATAGGAGGAATAGCACTCAGCAACTTTACTTTTTCATCGCGAACAGCATCAGGCGCAAAAAGATGCAGGCGGCTCCATAGCTATAAGCGCCAACAATTGCAACATATGATTTTGTACCATATCGCGGAGTGCACCCGAATTATCATAATAGCCGCCACGTCCCTCCACACATACGGCCTCTGCAACTGTGATATGAACATGACTCACGTAGCGACGATTCCAAAGCGGTTCAAATATACTATTGCCGAAACGGAACGCCATTATATTTTGAACGGTTTCCTTACCCAGATAATGATCGATACGATAAATCTGGCTCTCATCTAAGATGGATGATAAGTTTTTATTTAAGGCACAAGCAGTTTCATGATCTCGTCCAAAAGGCTTCTCAACTATGACTCTTGTCCAGCGATTTTTATCATTCGGATCGTAGGTGTGTCCGGCCTGACCAAGCATCGCAACAATTCCGGAAAAAACGTTGGGAGGTGTAGAGAGGTAAAACAGGCGGTTAGCTTTGGCAGAATCTATTCCACGTTCTTCATCAAGCTTATCTGTCAGTATTTTTAAATCATGAAAGCTTTTGCTGCTGTCATAGTTTCCGGTCTGGTAATAGCAACATGAACTAAATACTTTTAATTCCCTGGACCCTGCCTCAGGCTTAGATCGGGAAAATTCCACTAAGGCATCTTCAATTTCAACACGAAATTGTTCATGAGATTTTTCACGTCTGGCAAATCCGACTATCGTGGTTTTTTCTGTAAGTAGACCGTCTTTGGCCAACTGAAACAAAGCCGGTATCAATTTGCGTTTTGTCAAATCACCAGACGCACCAAAAATAACTATGGTGACATGCTCGGCTTTCTTCATTTCTTACCCCTTTTTTGTTTAAAATTCGTAAGTAAGATAACGACTTGTGTTGTATTCACTTCTCCTCCCAGTCAGCATGAAAGGTACCCGGTTTATCAATACGCTCAAAGGTATGCGCCCCAAAGAAATCCCTTTGTGCCTGAATCAGATTAGCAGGCAGACGTTCACTGCGGTAAGAATCGTAATATGCCAACGAAGCGCTCATAGCCGGCATGGGAATACCTGATTCTATTGCTGTCTGTATAACAAAACGCCATGATTCCTGTCTGCTATTTACCGACTCTCGAAATGCGTCATCAACGAGTAAATTCGGCAGATCCTTGTTTCTATTAAAAGCGCTGGTTATATCATTAAGTAACCTGGCCCGGATAATACAACCTGCTCTCCAGATCCTTGCAATTGCCCCTAAATCCATGTTATATCCGTACTCCAAAGAAGCTTTTTTAAGCAGACTCATACCCTGAGCATAAGAACAAATTTTAGACACGTAAAGTGCATCTCTTGTTGCATCTATCAACTTTTGTGATCCACCTTCATACTTTTTTGTCGGACCTGTTAATACACTTGAAGCATGCACACGTTCTTCCTTTTGTGAAGAGATAATACGCCCATTAACCGCGGCAATAATTGTAGGTATTGATATCCCCAATTCCAGCGCATTTTCTCCCATCCATCTACCTGTTCCTTTTTGCCCGGCCTTGTCCAATATTACATCTACTAATGGCTCACCGGTATCTTCATCAACCTTACTGAAAACTTTTGCTGTTATCTCAATGAGAAACGAGGACAATTCCGCTTTATTCCACTCTGTAAAGATTTCGTGAAATTCCTGAGCAGAGAGTCCAAGGGCTCGGTCGAGCAAATAATAAGCCTCGGCAATCAGCTCCATGTCACCATACTCAATGCCATTGTGTACCATTTTAACATAATGCCCCGAACCCCCGGGGCCCAGATAGGTCACACAGGGTTCCCCATCTTCATCTGCCTTTGCAGCTACCGCATTCATGATAGGTTCAACTTCCTTGTAAGCATCTCTGGAACCACCCGGCATCAGACTTGGCCCCCATAAAGCACCTTCCTCTCCACCGGAAACTCCCATACCAAAGAAATTAAAACCCTGAGACTCCAGCTCTTTAGCCCGCCGTTCTGTATCAGTGAAAAAAGAGTTTCCCCCGTCTATAATCAAATCACCCTTATCTAATAAAGGAATGAGTTGCTGGATAGTCGCATCAACAGGCGAACCCGCTTTAACCAATAACATGATCTTGCGAGGACTTTCCAGCGCATCAACAAATTCTTTTAATGTATATGCAGGTTTAATATTCTTGCCAGCCGCAGGACCTGCAATATATTTCTCTGTTGTTTCGGCCGTTCGGTTATAAACAGCAACTTCAAAACCATTGCGTTCAACATTGAGTACAAAATTCTGCCCCATCACTCCCAGACCGATCAAGCCAAAAACTTGCTTATCCATAATTTTCTTTCATTAATAATATTTAATAAGGAAACATAACTTCTCTTGCGTTTTTATTGATTAAAACCATAGCTTCAGAATCCAGCATCCAGTGAAGTGTCCCGTTTTCCGGATTGACCATGGATGCAGGAAATTCTTTAGCAGGTTGTTTAATACTTATTATGCGCTGGACAATATCAGACTTGGATTTCCCGGAAGCAAGAAATAAGACCTCCCTGGCCGCATTAAGTACAGGAAATGTCAAGGTCACCCGCCATGTATCCAGACCTGGAACAAAGACGGCAACTGTATACAGCTTACATTCTTCAACCGCATCTGTACCAGGAAAGAGTGAAGCAGTATGACCGTCTTCCCCTATCCCAAGCAATATTATATCAAAACGAGGTGAATCTTCTTTAAAATGGTTATGCAACAACTCCGCATACTCCCGGGCTGCCTGCTCAGGCACAATTTCACCCCGAATTCTATGTACATTACCTTCCGGTATCCTGACATGATCAAGAAGCGTTTCCTTAACCATCCTGAAGTTACTATCCTCATGCTCCGGAGGAACCATTCGTTCATCACCCCAGAAAAGATGAAGCCTGTCCCAATCCACACGGTCCCGGTAAGGATCATCAGCTAACGTTGAATATATTTCACGAGGAGTATTGCCGCCAGCCAACGCCATATTACACAAACCTCTCTCCTGTATAGCCTGTCCAATTTCATTAACAACCCGCTCTGTAGTTGCGGTTACCATTTGCTCTTTATTTGGATAGGCGTGAATCTTTTTTCCCATGACTTATATTTAGACAGGATTAACAAGATATCATTTACCCTTTGCTTTTTTTATAACGTTCTTTGCCACCTGCACTATTCTCTCCGTGGTAAAGCCGTATTCTTTGAATAAATCTTTTGCAGGTGCCGAAGCGCCGAAACTCTTAAGCCCGAATATACCACAATCATCCGGCCTTCCTGTATATCCGTGCCAGCCGTAGGTTGATCCCGCTTCGACTATAACGCGCGCCTGTACAGAATCAGGTAAAACTGATTTCTGGTAATCTTTTTCCTGACTTTGATAGAGGCTGCAGCACGGCATACTTACTACATTTGCCTTGATTCCCTCATTTGTTAATTGATCATACGCATCAAGACATATCTGAACTTCAGAACCGGTTCCTATCAAAATAACATCAGGGGTACCTTCACTCTCAATCAGGACATAAGCCCCCTTTAATGCACCATCAGCCGAAGCGTATTTTGAACGATCAATAGTAGGCATAGCCTGGCGGCTCAATACAAGCGCAACAGGACGATCCTTGAGCTTCATAATATACTTCCACATTACCGATAATTCATTGGCATCTGAAGGACGGATGACGTCCAGATCAGGCATTGCGCGTAATGCAGCTAAATGTTCGACAGGCTGATGTGTCGGCCCGTCCTCACCAACACCAATACTGTCGTGAGTGAAAACATAAATTGCAGGCTGCTTCATCAATGAAGATAAGCGAATTGCAGGACGTACATAATCTGAGAAAACAAAGAATGTAGCCCCATACGGCTTGATTTTGCTGAGAGACATTCCATTTATAATAGCCCCCATAGCATGTTCACGAACACCGAAATGGAGATTCCTGCCGCCATAATCTTCTCTATTAAAACTCGTAGCCTCTTTTATATAGGTCTTTGTAGAAGGGCCCAAATCAGCAGAACCGCCCATAAACCATGGAATTTTGTCAGCAATCGGATTTAATATTTTATTGTTTGATTCCCGGGTAGCAAGCCCCTTTGCATCAGCCGGGAAGGTTGGAAGGATGCTTTCCCAGTCTTCCGGCAGTTCGCAATTCTGCATCATATTAAATTGCTTTGCCAGATCAGGAAACGTCTCTGTATAGGCCCTTAACTTTTCATTCCATTCCTCTTCCAGCCCTTTACCCTTAGCTATCATCGCCTCTCTAAACTTCAAGACTTCATCAGGCACATAAAAAGTCTTGTCAGGATCCCATCCATAATTTTCCTTCGCTGCCCTCACTTCATCTTCGCCTAGAGGAGCCCCATGCGCATCTGCCGAATCCTGTTTATTTGGACTGCCATATGCGATATGACTATCAACGATAATTATCGACGGCCTGCCGGTTTCAGCTATAGCAGACAGCATCTCCCTCTCCAATGATTCCAGATCATTAGCATCTTCAACGTGTTGAACGTTCCAGCCGTAGGACTCAAAGCGTGCGGCTACATCCTCACTGAATGCCAGTGAGGTGTTACCTTCAATAGTAATATGGTTATTGTCATAAAGCCACACCAGGTTACTCAGGCCGAGATGGCCTGCCAGAGATGCCGCTTCACCGGATATACCCTCCATCATGCATCCGTCACCCGCAATGGCAAATATATTATAATCAATTATCTCGTGACCGGGACGGTTGAAATATGACTGAAGCCACCTCTCTGCCATCGCCATACCAACGCTGTTTGCAGCGCCCTGTCCGAGAGGCCCGGAAGTTACCTCCACACCCGGCGCCAGACCATATTCAGGATGACCTGCACATTTACTATGTAATTGCCTGAAGTTTTTTATATCATCCAGACTGATATCGTATCCGAAAATGTGTAATATACTGTACAAAAGCATTGAGGCGTGTCCCGCCGAAAGTACGAAACGATCTCGATTAGGCCAATCAGTGTTGCTGGGAGAGTGGCGCATAAATCTATCCCAAAGTGTAAATGCTACGGGTGCAAGACCCATGGGTGCACCCGGATGTCCGGAATTAGCCTTTTGGACTGCATCCATGGATAACGTTCGTAAAGTATCGATGCATAACTGATCCAGGTTTTCTTTTTCTTTCATTTTCTCCTATCCACTTTCAAATTATTCAGGTTTTATGTAATTAGATTAAGACTCGGAAGCAATGTATGCAGCTCCCAACAACGCAGTATGATCATCCAGGATAACGTACAGAGGTGTATTTTTTACAAGATAAGATAACCTTCCTTTATTTAGATAAGAATTAACCGTAGTACCATCCGCCAGTTTCTTGTAAATGCCTGCCGGAATCCCACCGCCGAGATAAATGCCCCCGGTAGCCATTAAAGTAAGCACCATGTTGCCGGCCTGTGCACCCAGAATAGAAGCAAAAATATCAAGGGTTTTAACACAGAGTTCATACTCACCCGTTTTCCCTGTGGTTGTGATTACCTTTCCGGGGTCTTTCTCACGTAACCGTTTTTCCAATTCCGGGGGTTCCGGTGCAAAACCGGTGTCCTTTAAAAATGCGTATATACTGTTCAGCCCCGGCCCTGAAAGAATACGATCGTAGCTGACATGATCATGTTTTGACCTTAAATATTGAAAAAGTTTTACTTCTTCTTCATTTGCAGGCGCAAAGTCTGTATGTCCTCCCTCCGAGGCCATTATGTAACGTTGTCCGGCAGTTGTATATACAAAAGCCTGGCCAAGCCCGGTGCCGGGCGCCAATACTCCAATAACAGACTCTCCCTTTTCTGATCCTCCGCTGCCATTATGCGCAGGTTGTTCACCCTCATGCAGAACATATAAATCTTCCGGCATTAAATGAGGCACGGCGGCTGCAGTAGCGACAAGGTCATTTACCAGTCTAACCGTTGGTATATTTAAATCTTTACTGATTTGCTCCTCTTTGAAATGCCAGGGCAATTTAGTTGCCTTCGCCTCACCATTAACAACCGGCCCGGGAACTCCAAAGCAGGACTTATCTACAGAAACTCCGTATTTATTTATAAAATTCTGTACAACTTCCTCAAGACAAGAATAATCGCGGCTGACGAATGTATCTGTCTGCTGACTGATTATCCTTCCATCCTCTAACCGGCAAAATGCCAGGCGAGTCTTTGTACCACCCACATCCCCTGCAAGAATCATTGTATCGTATTTAACCTGATTATCCTGTAATCCTGTCTAAAAGATTTAAATTTATAATAAAGATCCGGCACACCGGAATCCAATAGTATCATTTTTGTAATCAGGTTCATCATAATCCCGATTTGCACAACGGATATGGATAACACCTCCGCCATTCCAGGAACCGCCGCGTAACACCTTACAATCGCTCAGTGTACTGCTGCCCGCCTCTGCGGGTTCCAATTCATAAATAGAGGTACCCACATCCTCCGGTCTCCCGAAAAACGGTTTATCTTCTGCCTTGACCGGTCCCTGCGGATCTCTATCAGGAGCAGAACTATAGTATTGGCTGTCAAACCAGTCTGCTGTCCATTCCCAGACGTTTCCCGCCATATCAAAGCATTCGTATCCACTTATACCCTCCGGGAATCTGGTAACAGGAGTCGGTTTTTCAATCTTAGACTCGGCACAATTCAATTTTGTTTTATCGAATTCGTTACCCCACGGGTATATCCTGCCGTCCGTACCACGAGCAGCCTTTTCCCACTCTGCCTCGGTAGGGAGTCTTTTCCCCACATATATTGCAAAGGCTTCGGCCTCGTACCATGAAACATTTACTACAGGACAATCATCTTCACCATCCATGGCGCTATGCACACCGTCGCTATCCAAAGACTTTGCCTGCTGGACATAATCCCATCCTGCATCCGACCAGAAATCTCTCTGTTTATAACCGCCTGATTCTATAAATTTTCTATATTCCGCATTAGTTACTGGAGACTTATCAATCAGATATGCACTCATAAAAACCTCTCTCTGCGGAACCTCAACATCAAACCTGCTCGCCTCAACATTACGGTCAAGTTCTAATAATTTATTAATATCTTCCTCTGTGCTTCCCATTAAAAACGGACCTTCAGGAATGAGCACCATGTCTTCGGGAAGGTCCTGTTTCATATTACTTCTTGTAACCATATCCCCAAAGTTTATCATAGAATGTTCTTATGTCAAATAGTCTTTCTAAGCTATGCAGACATTGATCTCAAGTTCTTTAACCATTTGGTTGAAAAGAATAATATTTCAACGCAAACCTGCCCGCCTGACCTGTCTTTCGGGCAGGAAATTCGTGTCTTTTGCCTTTCGTCTTTTCACCTACATTATAGTTTTTCTCTGCGTTCTTTGCGTCTTTGCGGTGAATCTTGTCACTTGTCTTTTGCCTCATTCATCTTTTTCTTGATTTACACTGTCTCTAAAGATATTCTTACCTGAACAATGAAACCGTTTAAGAAAAATGATTACCCTACATTAGGCATAGAAGAAGAATTTCATTT
>CAXGMX010000017.1:0-17166 GCA_964010955.1 uncultured bacterium | reverse complement strand
GGAAGATGCCTTAGGGTTATTGAGAGAAAAGGGGGTACCACTTATCTTATGTTCCAGTAAATCCAGGGCGGAGATAGAGGTCTATCGTAAGAAACTGTCAAATAATGAACCATTTATATCAGAAAATGGAGGGGCTATATTTATTCCTGAAGGATATGGTGGTTTGAAATGCGAATTTGATAAAATTGATGATGGTTATTTAGTGATAGAAATTGGTTCTGAATATCAAACGCTTGTAGATGCCTTTGAAAAGATAAAGAGAAGAGCAGGTTTAAATATTAAGAGTATTACCGAATTTACTATAGACGAAATTGTTTGGTTAACAGGTTTGAGCGGGGAAGAGGCCTTTCTTGCCCAAAAAAGAGAGTATATGTTACCCTTTATTATTTATGGAGGAGAAGATGATGTTAGAATTATTAAAGATGAGATACTATCATTAGGTTTGAATTATACTGAAGGAGCAAGGTTTGTACACCTTATGGGCGGTAATGATAAGGGTAAGGCTGTTAAGATTCTGACGGATATCTTCAAAAAGAATTATCCGGAAACAGAAATAACTACTGTCGGCCTCGGCGATAGCTTAAATGATCTTCCGATGTTGGAAGTAGTAGATAAGGCGTTTCTCGTGAGGAAAGAAGCGGGGAACTATGAAGAACGCTTAAAGGTTGAGGGCCTTGCTTATGCCGATGGGATCGGGCCGGTCGGCTGGAACAAAGCAGTTTTGGGCTTGTTTAATAATAACTGACTCAATTATTAGTTGAATCCAGGGATTACAATCTATCTGTCATGACTCAGAAATAGAAGGAGGTTTGTATCATGGGGGACTTTCATCAATCAGGAGAAATTACAACACTACACAGATTTGGCAGCAGGGATATTGCCAAGCTGGAATCAGAAATAAAGAAACTTTCACGCCTGAGACCTATTGCCCTTGTGTTGCCGACAATCTTTTCTGAATTGGAAGGCACCGCTTTACCAAAAATACTCAACGAATTAAAGGATGTTAAGTACTTAAAACAAATAATAGTAACTCTGGGGAGGTTTAATAAAGAACAATTTAAATATGCGAAGAAATTCTTTTCTGTCCTGCCTCAGGAGGTAATGTTGATATGGAATGATGGCCCCGGGATGAAGAAACTTTATAAGCTGCTTGATGAAAAGAATGTTTCAGCAGGCGCTGATGGCAAGGGTAGATCTGCATGGATGTCTTACGGTTATGTTCTGGCAAGTGAAAAATCAAAGGTAATTGTTTTGCATGACTGCGACGTCCAGACGTACGATAGAGAATTTCTTGCGCGGTTATGTTACCCGGTTGTCAATCAAGATCTGGATTTCGAATTTTGCAAAGGATATTACAGCCGTATCACTGATCGCATGCATGGCAGGGTAACCAGGCTGCTTGTGACGCCTCTGTTGAGAGCTTTACGCAGGTTATTGGGAGACCTGGATTTCTTAAAATACATGGATAGTTTCAGGTATCCTCTGGCGGGAGAATTTTCCATGTTAGCTGACCTTGCAAGGGTAAATAGAATTCCAGGTGATTGGGGACTGGAGGTAGGAGTTCTGGCAGAGATATACAGGAATTGTTCCAGGAAAAGGATATGCCAGGTAGATTTATGTGAGACATATGAACATAAACACCAACCACTCTCTGAAGAAGATGTTACAACGGGATTGATGAAGATGAGCATAGACATCACCAAGACAATTCTTACTACGATGGCAAGTGCGGGTACAGTATTTAATGAAGGTTTCTTCCGGACATTGAGCATCACATATCTAAGGACAGCCCAGGCTTTCATTGAAAAATATGAGACCGATTCAGCAATAAACGGGCTATACTTTGACAGGCACATGGAAACAAAGGCAGTAGAGGCATTTACTAATGGGCTTAAGATTGCAGGAGATCAATTTCTTGAAGATCCAAGTGGTTCGCCACTCATACCGAACTGGAGCAGGGTGACTTCAGCGATACCTGATTTTTTTGAAAAACTTATTGATACAGTTGAGAAGGACAATAAATACTTAGAATTTAAGGGAATTCCATTAAAAAAATAGAGTATGGATTGTATCAAAATAAGGGATAACATATATTGGGTTGGTGTATTAGACCCTGAGATGAGAATATTTGATATAGTTTTCAGGACTGATCATGGAACTACTTATAATTCTTATCTTATTAAGGATAAGAAAACTGCATTAATAGATACGGTTAAAAAGCCTTTTACGACTGAATTCATTTCAAATCTTAAATCACAGGTTGATCTCAAGGATATTGACTATATTATTGTTAATCACACAGAGCCCGACCATTCAGGCGCACTTTCAGAGTTGTTAAAGTATGCAAGCAATGCGAAGGTTATGGTTTCAAAAGCTGGTGGACATTTGCTGAAAAACATAATCAATGTGCCGGTTGACCTAACAATCATTGAAGATAATACCGTAGTTGATCTTGGTAGTTGCGAACTTAGGTTTATATCTGCACCATATTTACATTGGCCCGATACTATTTGGACCTATCTGGAGAAGGAAAAGATTCTTTTTACGTGCGATGCATTTGGTTCACATTTTTGTGATGAAAGAATGTTTGATGATTTAGTCGGTGATTTTGACTATTCTTTTCACTATTACTATGACAGCATAATGCGTCCGTTTAAGCCGCATATCCTTAAAGCTATTGAAAAGATCGGGGAATTGGATATTGATATTATTGCAACAGGACATGGGCCGATTATACGTAAAGATCCCCGGAAACATATTGAAAGCTATCGTAGATGGAGCCAGGCCCAGATAGACAAAAAAAGGATGTTCTAATTCTGTATGTTAGTATATATGGAAGTACAAAGAAGATGGCAGAAGCCATCGCCAAAGGAGTGTCAGGAGAGGGTATGAATTCTAAGATATTCGATATAAATGATTCAGATCATCAATTTATCAGGGATGCCATTGAAAGAGCGGATGGCATAATTGTTGGCGCACCGACAGTTGCCGGTGATGCTCCCAAACCTGTCTGGGATGCTCTTTCCCTTCTTGCCACAGTTAAATCCAGGATTAAGCTGGGGTCTGCCTTTGGTTCTTATGGTTGGAGCGGTGAAGCTATGAAAATGATTGAGGATAGATTAAGCGGGCTGCATATAAAACTTCATAAACCTTCCTTAAAAATAAAACTGATTCCAGATGACAATATTTTAAAAGAGTGTCAGGAATTTGGGAAAAAGTTTGCAATCGCTCTGGAACAAAAATAAATACAATATTATAAAGAATATAAGGTGAATATGCTTAATCTCAGAAAGCACGCGGATGAAATTTTTAAGCATGTATTAAGTACGTTAGACTCGGAGTCGTTAGTTAAGAAGAAAGTCAGTATTAATGATTCAACACTTTTAGTGGATCAAAGGGAATATAACCTCAAAGATTATGAGCATATCTATGTGATCGGCGGCGGCAAGGCATGTGCTCCGATGGCTAAAACAATTGAGGAGATTCTGGGAGACAGGCTGGAAGACGGTATAGTCGTTGTGAAGTACGGCCACAGTCTGCCGCTTAAGAAAATTAGTACCATTGAGGCATCACATCCAATCCCGGACGCAAACGGCTTAGAAGGTGCTTCTGAGATCCTCAGACTTTTATCCGGAACAGGCGAAAAAGACCTGGTTATTTGCCTTATTTCCGGTGGTGGTTCCGCCTTACTGGTACAACCGCAAAAAGAAATAGCTTTACAGGATATACAAACAACTTCAAATGAATTACTGGCCTGCGGCGCTACGATTGATGAAATTAATGCCGTAAGAAAACATTTGTCGATAATAAAGGGCGGACACCTTGCACATGCTTCATACCCTTCAACATTGATTACACTGATACTATCAGACGTGATCGGTGACCCTCTGGATATTATAGCGTCCGGTCCTACCGTACCGGATGAGAGCACTTTCGAAGATGCTTGTAAAGTAATTGGAAAGTACTCATTGGAAGACAGGATACCTGACAGCGTTTGTAAACTTTTAAAAAAGGGACAAAGCGGAGAGACCAGAGAGAATCCTAAACAGGGAGACAAAGTATTTACTAATACACAAAACGTAATCATCGGTTCCAACAAGATAGCGCTGGAAGCGGCTAAAGAAAAGGCCGCAGATTTAGGATATAACACTATAATCCTTTCATCTATGGTACAGGGAGAAAGTAAAGACGCTGCAATATTTTTCTCTGCCATTGCAAAAGAGGTACACCGTACAGGAACGCCTGTCTCTAAACCCGCATGTATAATTGCAGGAGGTGAAACCACTGTTACTATAAAGGGCAATGGAAAGGGTGGAAGAAACCAGGAGTTTGCACTTTCTGCGGCCATGGAGATAGAGGGATATGACGGCATAGTAATTTTAAGCGCCGGCACCGATGGTACTGACGGCCCGACAGACGCTACAGGCGCAATCGTTGACTCTAATACATGTAAAAGTGCCAGGGAAAGATTTTGTCTGAAACCAGAAGACTATTTGAGCAGAAATGATTCTTACAATTTTTTTAACAAGACCGGAGAACACATAATTACGGGCCCCACTCTTACTAATGTGATGGATATAATGATTTCTTTGATAAATAGAAAGGATATCTAAATGAAATTCAGCACGGCATTGAGGCAATATTCAAGAAGAAGGATTGAGAAAATAAAAAATGTAGACATTGTCGTAGGCATACCATGTTATAATAACGACTCTACGGTTTCATATGTAGTGAAAACCGTCGGTAAAGGGCTGTCTACCTACTTTCCTGATTCAAAGGCCCTTATTATGGTTGGAGATGGTGGTTCGACAGACGATTCACGAGAACAAACCCTGGCTGTACAGGTAGAACCATGGATCGAAAAACTGATAACAATATACAGGGGTATTCCCGGTAAGGGTACTGCATTGCGGGCAATATTTGAGTCGGCCGAATACCTTGGAGCAAGGGTATGTGTTGTCTGTGATTCTGATATAAGGTCTATTACGCCTGAATGGATTAAAAACCTTATTACACCTGTTTACGAAGAGGAGTATCAGTTTGTAGTTCCGTATTATGAACGATACAAGTATGATGGTACTATTACCAATAATATAGTATATAACCTCACACGCACACTCTATGGCCTGAGGGTCAGGCAGCCAATAGGCGGTGATTTTGCCTTTTCAGCGAAACTCATAAAATTCTACAATGATCAGGATGTCTGGGAGACCGATGTGGCTAAGTTCGGAATAGACATCTGGCTTACCACTACTGCAATCATTCAGGGGTTTAGAATTTGCCAAACAAGGTTAGGAACGAAGATCCATGATGTTAAAGACCCAAGTGAGTCACTGGGGCCGATGTTTCAGCAGGTCGTCACCACACTTTTTGTCCTTATGGAGCAGAATTATGATTACTGGAAGGACATAAAGGGAAGCTCTCCCGTGCCAATCCTGGGAGGGGAAACCGGTACGAAGCCGGAAGCCTTTGATATTAACCTGGACAATCTTGTAGAGTATTTCAAGACAGGACTCAATCACTTCGGTGCACTGTGGGAAAATATAATAGAAAAAGACAACTTTAAAGAGTTAAAGAAAATAGGCTCTTTAAATACTGAAAATTTTACATTTCCGACAGATTTATGGTGCAGGATACTTTATGATATAGCTGTAACTTTTCGTAATTGGAAGAGAAACAGGGTAAAATTGATTAATATGATGACACCCCTGTACTTTGCAAGGATAGCCGGGTTTGTCACCGAGACAAAAAATATGACAAACGGGGAAGCTGAAAAAGTTGTTGAGAAACAGGCAGAGGTGTTTGAAGAGAGTAAAGGCTATTTGCTGCAAAGATGGTCTGAAAAGGGAGAAGAGGAAATAAGCTAAATACCTTGTATCCGTTAAAACAGAACCTATGAAACATAGGAATTTACTATTATGACTGATTCTAATCCTGACAAACAATCATCCCAAAAAGATATTAATAACGAGCTTGAGGCACATTTCAAGATTATACAATCGTGTTCTGTAAAGACGGATGACGGAGAAAGAATATTGCTGGCCGCAAGGCCTGAATCAAGATACCCTTATTTTTATCCGCGTGATGCTGCCTGTGCGTCCGGGCTTTTAGCACATCTTTCTACCTCCGGCCTTTCTATTGCTGATGATGCATACGAACTGCTCGAGACTATTGCAAACTTTGTGGTAAAGGTCGTAAGAGACGATGGTTATATTGGACAGATACGCGCTCTCAGGTGAAGAAAAAAGTATTTATAAACAGGAAGATAATAATGCACACGGTTTGATCATCCTTTCCAATTATCTACTTACTGCAGAAAAGAGAAAAGAAGACATACGGGACATAGACAAAGTTCTCCTTTCAATAAAGAATGCCTCACAATTTGCCATTAAGAATTATTACCGTCCTGAGATAAATCTTTTCCATTCCACTACATCTATTCACGAATCGGCTCTTGAAGAAGGATTCAGCTGCTGGACTAATTTTGCATATCTAAAGGCCTTTACTCTCGTTTCCAGGGTGAACTAAGATTTCGATACTCCGGAAATTATTCCTGACAAGATACTCACATTTAAATCAGCTTTTAAGCACAACCTGTTTAGTATTATGGTTGCAAATAAAAAATTTCTCAGGCGTATAGATGAGAAAGGTAATTATGATTTTAAGCCCGATTCTACACTATTAAGCCCATTCTATTTTGGGTTTGGTAATGAGGATAAAAGCCTGCTTCATAATAGCGTGAGTTTTCTGGAAAGGCAGCTCTGGGATCCGGAACTGGGTATGATTCAACGGTACCTTCCATTCAGTGGAGACATTGAAATACACACTCACGCCGGTAATGGCCCCTGGCTTCAGTACACGGCAATACTTGCCCAATATCATTACTGGTGTAAGAATGCTGAATGTGACGATGAATTAATGAACCTTATTGACGGCTAATAAAAACGAAAAAGGAGAGATCCCTGAACATATTTCGACCTGTAAAAGATTCGATTCATTCATGAAAACAGAATGGAAGACAGGTCTTGATTTCGCCAAGGAATTTGACAGGCATATCCTGCAGGACAATCTGGACTTTGATAAAATTTTAGAAGAAGCCAACAATATGAAAAGGGCTTATAGCGAAGTGGCAGACAGGTGTATGATATCTGATAGTACTATGGAAGAAGGTGGATATGTCATGTTTGTTACCCCGTTGATGTGGTCACATGTAGAATACATGAAGGCATTGTTATATAAGCATGGTCTTTATTCTAACGATGGCCAATAGTTAATGAAGTTTTATATGTTGTGGCATTGCCGGGGTAAATTTCATCACATTATAACGTTCTTTCTGGTTGTAACCTGGTAACTTTATCAATAAGTTGTTCGTAGGGAAAGTTTTTGCCGGGACATGCTGTGCCATTTTGGGCAACCTGATTATGCATGATGACGTTTGATTCGGGTATTTTATATTTTTTTGAAACGTAATTGACCAGACTTGTCAGAGATTCCAACTGGTTGTTTGTGGGTTTATTGTCCTCTTCAAAATTTCCAACAAGACAGATACCAATAGCGATTTGATTAAGGTTCATATTAGCTGTATGTGCGCCATGAATCTGTTTTTTCCATCTATCACCCACTTCAATCTCGCCGTTGCTTGAGCCTTTACCATTACCAATAACGAAATGATAGGCCAGGCCTTCCGGCCACTTTCTCTTTTCTCTGTGGTACCTGTCAAAGCGTCTTGCATTTCCTTCATCAGTAGCGCTGTGATGTAATACTACATATTTCCATTCGTTTTCGTCTACATCTACCTTACATAATTTTTCAATATCTATAGCTACAGTAAATTGTCTTCCTTTCCCAATAAACGGCAGGTAATCAAAAGCCCTATTGCAGTAACATACATAGCAATTAAAAATATTATAACGTGCCGTTCAACTATCTTCATAGCATCATTTAGTGAGGTATGAATACCGTGATTTATATTGTTTCATTTCAGATATTGGTACCTTAAAAACCTTTAAAACAATATTTTATAGAAATTTTGGAATATTAAATCAAGATTAATATGCCTGTAAATCAATGCTTACCTTGACACTTTATTATTATTGTGATAGGATTCAGCAATAATATTAGGATTTATCATGCCTGTAAAGGATTACACATCAATGGCTTATGAAAAGTTTGCTGAAGTTGTATTGGACATACCTCTGAATAAGAAATTTCACTACAAGATTCCACCATCTTTTATAAACCAGATCGAGATTGGTAAAAGGGTTAAAGTTCACTTCGGAGGGAGGACAGCCGTAGGATATTGCGTTGGGCTAACCGATAAATCGGATGTTAAAACAATTAAGGATATAATCCGCGTAATTGATACAAAGCCTATATTAAATTCCAAGATGCTGGGAATTGCGGAATGGATGGCCAATTTTTATTTTTGTGGATGGGGTGAAGCCCTGGAAACTTTCCTTCCATCTGTTGTAAGAAAGGGCATTAACTCCAGGACAGTAAGTGTAGTCAGATTATGTAAAGATGGGGCATCCGTAAAAGAGATGATTTCCACAATCAAAAAGAGAGCGCCAAAACAGGCAAGGGTACTGGAGGTTCTCTCTGAGGTAGGAGAAATAACATTTCCTGAATTAGCAAGTATCAGCAATTGCAAAATGGATAGTATTAACAGGCTTCGAGATAGAGGACTGATTACTCTTGATAAAAGAAAAGTAAATGATTCTCTCTTTGCCGGAAAACACTTCAAGAAAACATGCCATTTACAGTCAACTAGCGAACAGGAAACAGCTATTAACCTCATCAAGAGAAAATTAAGGGAAAGACAATTCGGAGTTATTTTGTTGAAAGGGGTTACAGGAAGCGGCAAGACAGAGGTTTATCTGCAGGCAATCTCTGAAGTAATTACTCTGGGACTTAAAGCAATAGTTCTGGTTCCGGAGATATCTCTCACACCACAAACTATTGAAAGGTTCAAATCTCGTTTTGATAGAGTGGCCGTCCTGCACAGCAGTTTGACTGACAGGCAGAGAAGCGATCAATGGTGGGATATCAAGAATGGTAATGCGGATGTTGTTATTGGCGCGCGTTCAGCAGTATTTGCCCCTTTAGAAAATGTGGGATTGATCGTAATCGACGAAGAGCATGAGAATACATTCAAGCAGGATACCTCCCCGCGTTATAATGCCCGTGATGTGAGCATGATCAGGGCGGAGTTTGAAAATGCCCTGGTTGTACTTGGTTCCGCTACACCGTCTCTTGAGAGTTTTTATAATGCCAGTATTGGTAAATATGAATATGTCACCCTGAAAAATCGGGTTGGAAATAAACCGCTTCCCAGGGTGGAAGTAATTGATATGCGCCACGAAAAGTACAGAGGTAAAAATTTGTACTATATATCAAATTATCTGGAACTTTGTATGAACCAGTGCCTTTCTAAAAAGGAGCAGGTGCTGTTGTTTTTGAACAGGCGCGGATTCTCACCTTTTATAAGTTGTAGAAGGTGTGGTTTTGTACTAAAATGTAAAAGATGTGATATCTCTCTGACTTATCATAAAAAGAAGGATGCCGTAATATGTCATTATTGTTTTTCGGATGAACCTGTTCCCAGAGAATGCCCTGAATGCTGTTCTCCCGGCATAAGTTTTCTGGGTGTTGGAACAGAAAGGATGGAGGAAGACATCAGGGCTAGGTTCCCCCGGCACAAACTTTTGAGGATGGATAGCGATACCATGAGAGGAAGGGACTCTCAATGAAAAGGCGCTGAACGCATTCAGGCGCGGCGATATAGACATACTTCTGGGTACCCAGATGATTGCAAAAGGCCTTGACTTTCCGAACGTCACATTGGTTGGTGTGCTTTCTGCTGATACAATTGTCAATATGCCTGATTTCCGGGCAGGCGAGAGAACGTTCCAACTGCTTTGTCAGGTAGCGGGAAGAACCGGAAGAGGCTCCAAGGGGGGACAGGTTATAGTTCAAACTTATAATCCGGAACATTACAGTATTAAGTGTGCTGCTTTACATGACTATGACGGGTTCGCCAAAAAAGAACTTGAATATAGAAAGCAACTTTATTATCCTCCGTATGAAAGACTGGCCAGAATTGTCTTGCGCGGAAAGAATGACCAGGATGTTAAAAAAAAGTCTATGGATATTGCTGAAAAGTTGAGAGAAGCAATACGATTGACTGCCGGAGTGGCTCAATCAGACAGGCACAAATATAAAGTAGAAGTTTTGGGGCCTGCACCTGCGCCGATTGCAAGGGTTAAAGACAATTTCAGGTGGCACTTAATAGTGAAGGCGGATAATTCTGAAAACTTGAGTACAATCTTAAAGAATATTGAAAGTGAAAATAGACATTCAAAAAAGGTTCAGATGATGATAGATGTTGACCCGTATGCGTTGTTATGAGGTGTTAAAAAATGCCAGAAAATGGTTTTAGTGCAGAAGAATTTTTCGGAGATGGCGGTGGAATGACATACAGCGATTTTATCCTGTTGCCGGGTCATATAGGTTTTCCTACGGAAGAGGTTGATATTGAAACAAACCTTACAAGAAATCTCAGGATAAAAAGGCCCCTCGTCAGTTCTCCAATGGATACCGTATCAGAGTCAAAGATGGCAATCTACCTGGCTCTACTGGGTGGAATAGGCATTATACACTATAACAATTCTATTGAAGAACAGGCCAGGGAAGTCAGGCTGGTAAAAAGATTTGAAAACGGATTCATTACTGTCCCTGTAACACTCAGCCCTGAAAATACCATTTCAGATGTTGATGAGATCAAGAAGACATACGGATTTTCCGGTATACCAATAACTGAAGACGGGACTTTAAAGACTAAATTAATAGGTATCGTTACACGGAGAGACATAGATTTCGAAACAGATAGAACAAAAAAGTTACGTGAAGTTATGGTTGACCAGCTCGTTACGGCAAGTGCCGGTATTTCACTCGCAGAGGGAAATAAAATACTGAAAGAGTCCAGGAAAGGCAAACTGCCTTTAGTGGATAAGAATGGATGCCTTGTATCCTTAATGAGCAGGACAGATTTATTGAAGAATGAAGATTTTCCTTTTGCTTCAAAAAACAGAGAAAAACAGTTGTTGGTCGGAGCCGCAGTCTCAACACGGGATGAAGACAGGGAGAGGCTTAAAGAACTGGCAGATGCGGGAGTAGATGTAATAGTAATTGATGCTTCTCAGGGAGACTCAATTTATCAACATAATACAATAGAGTATATAAAGAAGAATTATCCGGAGATAGAAGTCGTGGGTGGAAACGTTGTAACTGCCAGACAATGTAAATCACTCATTGATAAGGGAGTGGATGCCCTGCGTATAGGGATGGGTTCGGGTTCTATCTGTATTACACAGGATGCCATGGCAGTGGGAAGGGCTCAGGGTTCTGCGGTTTACCACTGTGCAAAGTTTGCAAGAGAGTATGCGGGAATACCCGTAATTGCGGATGGAGGGATAGCAAACATAGGTTACATAGTTAAGGCATTATCATTGGGAGCGAGTACCGTAATGCTTGGTGCTATGCTTGCCGGTACGAACGAGGCTCCCGGTGACTATTATTATGAGGGTGGTGTCAGGCTGAAGAAATATAGAGGGATGGCATCCTTAGAGGCAATGGACAAAGGTGGTGACAAGAGATATTATGCAGAAAACAGTAAGATTAAGGTCGCACAGGGAGTATCAGGTACGGTAGTTGACAAAGGATCAGTAACTCATTTTGGTGAGTATATTATAAAAAGCTTACTGCATGCGATGCAAAATCTTGGTTATAAGACAATAAAAGATCTGCATAACGGGATTTATGATGGTACTCTTGCTTTTGAGGCCAGATCACCTTCTGCTCAGGGAGAAGGGGCTGTTCATGATTTACATTCATATACTTTACCTGATGCTGCACTGTTTTACCCTCATGATAGAAAAAGATGATAATTTTTAAGATGTATGGCGGGCAATGCCCTCCATTATTTATTGGGCTTATCAAATTTCAATAAAATAATTTTAACCCGTAATCTATGGAACGTATACTTTGTCATGATTAAAAATATAAAATATTTCAGTTTTCTGGCTATCGTTGTAATTATTTTTGTTTCAGCCGGTTGCGTGACCAGGACAATAACCGTAAAGACAAATCCCAGCAATGCGCTGGTATATATTGATAATGAGCTTGAAGGTGAAAGTCCCGTTACAATACCTTTTATATATTATGGCACCAGAAAAATAGTGATAGAGAAGAGGGATGGGGAGGGAAGGCTTACCCATGAAAGAACAACTGTATTTGAAAAAATAAAGGCGCCGGTATACCAGTTCTTTCCACTGGATTTTTTCTCAGACGTGTTATGGCCGTTCGAGATAGAAGATGAACATATCTTAAGTTATGATTTGGTTAAATTAAATCCACCGCCGATAAAGGAACAACAGGAAAAGTTACTAAAGAATGCGGAAGAGTTAAGGCAAAGGATAAACGCACCGGATTTTTAACAGCCGCTAAGACAAAAAAGCCTCTTCCGGGTAGTTCTCATTATTTTGTCATTCATCAATCTTAATTCTAAGTTCATTATTCGCGATTTCTCAATCATAGATATCCCTGACCCGACTGAGTCGGACTGTGAACCACCCGCAGGGTCGCCCTCAGACGACAGGCACTGTCTCACCCTACGATACAAATTACGTGCATAAACAGTAATAATCCTTAATTTAAAGTTGTTATTTGTGTATATCTGCGACGATCCCTGCCCGACAAATGGCAGGCAGGTGCGTCCTATTAATTTTATGAAAATGGCATTAATCCCCACAATAATTTCTTCACTCCTATTCTTTTTCATTGGCCAGATTGTTAATGCCAGTGAAGATGATAGAAAGAAATGGAACAAACGTTATGATGCCATGGAGTATATATACGGGAAAGAGCCTATCAAGTTCCTGAAGGAGAATGTTAGTCTTTTGACTAAAGGCAAGGCACTGGTCCTTGCAATGGGAGAAGGTAGAAATGCAGTATTTCTTGCCAGAAATGGATTTGACGTTGACTGTTGTGATATCTCTGAGAAAGCTGTCGAGAAGTGTGAAGCCTTAGCCTGGGAAAGTGGTGTAACACTGAATGCGTTTACAGCGGATCTGGAGGAATATAAGATACCGGCTGATAAATACGATCTTATTACGTGCTTTTATTACACACAAAGAGATCTTATTCCTCAAATCAAGGAAGGTTTAAAGGAAGGTGGTATGGTTATGTTTGAGACATATACCATTGATCAGTTAAAGTATGGAGATGGTGCATCCGGGCCTAAGAATCTGGACTATTTGTTAAAGCATAATGAACTTCGTAATTTTTTCAGAGATTTTCATATTCTTTATTATAGGGAAGGTGAGGTTGCAGAGAATAAATCAGTAGCAAGTTTGATTGCACAGAAGAAAGGCAGGGCAGGGTCAGGTCTTTAATCTTGATATTGTTCAATCCTGGAATCCACTATTCAAATATTAGCTTATATACTGACCATCCAATTCGGATCAAAACGGGCATGGCAGCTTGGACATACCAGGATGATTTTACACTGTTCTTTTGTCTGCCGTACAAATGAAGTATGGAATCCATCCTCGTACCCGCATTCAGGACAAATATGAAGTTCCTCTTCTATTGTTATCTGCTCCGGTTTCTTATTATCCATAACACTTCCCCTTCTTTATAATTTCATTGTTACTATCCGGCCGCATAATTGGCTATATATATTCTTTAATCACTCCTTCCACTTAATCGAACAGCCCATTGATGGATATTGATTGGAGGATGGCTTCTTTCCTTCAAGCAGTGTTCCAATAGCATCGTTTAAATCATGCGACGTTACCTTATCCGGTTCCTGCCAGTTGTTATCTATCTGGCCGTGGTAGCATAGCTCTCTTTCCTTGTTGTAAACATATATGTCGGGAGTGCATTGCGCCTGATATTTCCTTGCTACAGATTGGTCCTCATCTCTTAAATATGGAAAATTGTATCCTTTTTCTTTTGCCCTTTTAACCATATTTTCGAAATTATCTTCAGGGTATTTAATGCCGTCATTCGGATTGATCCCCACAAACTGGACATTTCGTTCTGCAAATTTCTCCTGCAATTGAACAAGCCTGTCATCCACCGCCTGAACATAGGGACAATGATTGCACATAATGACGACAACTAAAACTTCTTTGTCGTCATAATCAGCAAGAGAGTGCATTTCACCGTCTACGCCCTTCAAACAGAAATCGATTGCCTTTGTCCCCAATGGTACATTTATTGATTTCAGTAAAGTCATTTTGGCCTCCGGATTAATAATATTGTAAATAAGTATAAATTGTGAGTATTATGGTTGCGGTTCTGCCTTGCCTACAGTCTTAAACCACAGGTGCTTTATAAGGCTCTTTACTACGCGGATGAAATCAAAGCCTATGGGGGAGAGTTCCGGAAAGATAAAGTCGTGTACTATGACGGAAGATAAGTCTTCACCAGCTATATCTATCTTTAATAAATCCTGTTCGCCTACTCCCAGTCTTTTTGCTGCCCTGAGTACTGGAACGTCTTCCGGACGAACCGAAAGCAGTTCTGCAACCACTCTATCTACCGATATAACATCTATTCCGCCGACAAGTAGTGAAACGTCTTTGGGCCGGCCTCCGGTAGGCCCTTTTTCTTCCATAGCCATAACACCGTCAACGATAGTGAATACCGGTTTAACTAACTGGTAATTAGCTATTAACATATCCGCATACCATTCCAGATCATTTTTTGCCTTGAAGTGTCTCCATGCCTTTTGCTTGCCGCTGACACATCCATACAGGTTCTTAACTCCCGCGGTAAAAAGAACCTGGACATGGACCTTAAGCTTGGGAAGGTTGATTATGGCATCGACATCAAGTGCCTTGCCAGAGACTGTCAGGGAAAATTCTTTGCCCCCACAGTTAATGGATGCTTTTCTGGGCTTATCCAGTTCGATGATATCAATGCCCAGCTTTTCCGCAACCTTATCCAGCCCTACACGTCTGGCTACTTTTCTTACAGAGCCAAAGCCCGGGCTGTCTCCTATGATAGGAGTTGCGCCTGCTTCAAGGACTGCTTCTGCTACTGTCTCTATAACAACAGGATGTGTTATTATACATTTTCTCGGACTGCTTTCCCTTAAGAAGTTTGGTTTCAGCAGCACCTTCGATCCTTTTTTGATAATGTTTTCAATCCCGCCAAAATAAGAGAATGTTTTGTTTATTGCATTACGTACATCTTCTTTAGAATAATTTGTACATTTCACCAAAGATACTCTATTCAAATTTGTCATATTACTCTCCATATTTTTAGATACTAATTTTCCCCGGACAAACGGCGCCGAGGACAAGCAAAAGGCACGAATTAACACTAATGCCTTCTTCATTGTCAAGCCAAAATAGAAATGTCCGGTTTTTAGCTATATCGCATAAAGGCTGTCCGGAAGTTTACTGTTGAATTATAGTCTATGTCTGTCGTAATATAGTGTCAAGCATATTTGTAGACAAGGCTGATTGATTAATCTGGATTGAAGGAAATTTGTTATAAGCCATGAAAACTTGTACCTTTGTTACTCTTGGATGTAAAGTAAACCAATACGAAACTCAGGCATTAAGGGAGGCCATTATGTCAAATGGATATGAAGAGGCTTCCCTGAGCTCTCCCGCTGATTTATGTGTTATAAACACGTGTACGGTTACCTCTACAAGTGATGAAAAATCACGGCAGCAGATCAGGAAGGTTGTGAGAAATAACCCTGACGCAACTGTGATCGTTACAGGATGTTATGCCGAATCAGATGCAGAGACAATTAAGAAAATTGATGGTGTCGGGTATGTCTTTGAAAAGGGCAGGGAGAACATGTTAATTGATTTTGTAAAAAACGATTTTCTTTCCGATAATAATTCCGTACCGGTTTCAAGCAGCATTAGAGAACCACACACAAAGAAACTGCGCCGTAATGAATCTGCATTCAACCTGAAGATCAGTAAGTTTGACGGTCATACAAGGGCGTTCCTGAAGATTGAAGACGGATGCGATATTTTCTGTTCTTACTGCATAATTCCCTATGTCAGAGGTAAAGTCATAAGCAAGAAGATAGATGATATCTTTTTGAAGCAGAGCAACTGATCAGCAATGGCTATAAGGAAATTGTACTTACCGGTATACATCTGGGAGCATACGGCAAGGAGATGGGATATCAGGTTAATATTATAGATGTATTGGAGAAACTGCAGGCTCTGCCCGGATTAGAACGAGTCAGACTTAGCTCTATAGAGGTTAATGAAATTACGGATGGCCTGATTGATATAATTGCAGATTCGGATAAGGTCTGCCCTCACTTTCATCTGCCTCTGCAGAGCGGAGATGATTACATCCTGGTGAGGATGAACAGAAAGTATAACTCTGCTCAATATATCAATACATTGGAGAAGATCAGAGAAAAGCTGGAACTGCCTTCAATATCGACAGACATAATGGTTGGCTTTCCCGGGGAGGAGAGGGAACATTTTGAAAATACACTGAGGCTTTGTGAACAGGCCGGATTCAGCAGAACACACATCTTCCCCTATAGCCCGCGTGAAGATACTCCTGCCGCTAAAATGCCCGGCCATTGCAAGCCCTCCGAGATTAAGGCACGAAAGAGAGAACTTGAATCTCTGACAGCAGGAACATCTTTGAGATATAAGAAATCATTTATCGGGAAAAACATAAGCATCCTGGTAGAAGGAACCAGGGACAAGAAAACAGGCAAACTGTGTGGTTATTCAGACAGGTATATAAAGGTTTTATTTGACGGTACTGATGATTTAATGAATGAAATTGTAGATATTCATATCGAAAGGGCCCTGCCTCAGTTTGTCATGGGTAAGTGCCTTTCCCACGGTTAAGTAATGAAGCTTAATAAAATATTCACCATCATATCATGTACAATCCTCATTACTGTTTCAGGCTTGTTGTGTGAGATAAAGCCTGTTTATTCTCTACCGGCAGATGACGTTATCCCTCTCGTTGATGCAGAATATTATCCGGCAGTCCATAAGGCATTGGCCGATGCCAAAAGTCTATACTATGTGTTATGTTCATGGCAAAACTGGATCCAAAGCATACGGGAGGTGCCGAATACCAATTGGTTCTTGACCTCAT
>CAXGMX010000016.1:0-17185 GCA_964010955.1 uncultured bacterium | reverse complement strand
TTCTATAGTATTTAATCGTATAAACTAAAAAAAAGAATTTAGCACATAATTTAGTTGAAACTTGTAAAAAAAATTTAATAAATAGCAAAAAAAGATTCCCATGAAACAGAGAAATTAAATATCAAAAGATTTGCACCTCTGGCTGCATTCAGGCCTTCCCGTAAGTCAACTTTTCCCGGTAATACATTCTATTGATTCGTATAAAATCTCCATCATATTATTCAATTCTGATATTTTTATACTCAAGGGCGGCATAACAACCATGACATTGCTTAATGGCCTGGTAATCAAACCACGTTGTCTGGCTTCGTAACTGACCCTGATCCCAATTTTTTCTTCCCATGAATAAGGCTCCTTAGTCTCCCTGTTCTTAACCAGTTCTATACCGGCAATGAGACCACATTGCCGCACATCTCCTACTGACTTCAGTTCCTGGAATTGCTCGAGCCTCTCCTGTAGAGCCCTGATTTTTGGCTCAAGACCTTCCATGACCTTTTCACGTTCAAATATATCAATACTCGCAAGGGCTGCTGCGCATGCTAAAGGATTACCGGTATATGTATGGCCATGGAAAAATGTCTTCTGCTCACTATATTTACCCAGAAAAGCGTTATAGATTTCATCGGTAGCCAGAGTCGCCGCCAAAGGCATATAGCCTCCATTCAAACCTTTGGAAATAGTTAATATATCAGGAGTTACATTCTCATGTGAACATGCAAACATCTTGCCTGTACGGCCAAAACCGACCATTACCTCGTCTGCAATGAGAAGGATATTATATTTTTCACATAAATCTTTTACACCTGACAAGAAACCTTGAGGGTGGACGATTATCCCTCCCGCACCCTGCACAAGAGGTTCCATAACCATGGCTGCTATAGAACCAGAGTTTTTCGATAATATCTCTTCCATTTCACCTAAACATTCAGACGAGCACGCGGCTTTGTCTTTATCATATGGACACCTGTAACAATAAGGCGATGGAGAGACGAAAGTCTTAAGTAAAAGAGGCTTGAATACACTGTGAAAGATATCTATCCCACCCACACCAACTGCCCCTAAAGTATCACCATGATATCCATATTGTAACGTAACAAATTTAGTCTTATCCCGGTGACCTTTGTATTGCCAGTATTGGAATGCCATCTTTATAGCTACTTCGATTGCATTGGAACCATTATCAGAATAGAACACTTTGTTAAGGCCTTCCGGTGTTATCTCCACAAGACGTTTTGCCAATTTTGCTGAAGGTATATTTGACATGCCAAGCAGGGTTGTATGAGCAACTTTATCAAGTTGGTCCTTTATAGCATTATCAATCTCTTTTCTTCTATGGCCATGTATATTACACCACATGGAAGAAATACCATCTATATACTCATTACCATTAATGTCTCTTAAGATAACACCCCTTCCGTCTTTTATAATTAATGGTTCTTCATTGACAAAATCTTTCATCTGGGTAAAGGGATGCCACAGGTACTTCTTATCCCATGACTCCACTTGTTCCTTTGTTGTTTCTACGTCCATTTGTTCGTGCATAATTATGCTTCCTCACATATAAAAGTTATATCAGGAATTCTTGACTATGATGTTTTGCCGGAAGAGATCCCGGTCTTGTTGGGGAATTTAGAAAATCCTGTCTTATACACATCACAAAATAGTTTTCGGTTTTTTCCGAAAACTATTTTTGCCCGAGTATAACTGCAACCAAGATTTGGTTTTTGAGAAAACCAAAAACCAAATCGGTTTTAGTATAGCCCTTTGATCAAGCTGTAACTAAGAAATGACATTACCACCGCAAATGGCAAACCGGTAATTTTGTATAAGAAAAAGTATTTCTCTGTCGTTAACCTTTTCTTTTCTCCAACCACCTTCCGGCATAGAAAATTCCAATACCAAGCCCCACGCACATTATTTCAAGGTTCATAGAATGCTTAACAATACCAAGATAGAGGCCCTCTAATAATAAAAGCATGCCTAAGAGTTGGAAAAATTTTGGAATTATCACTGATCACGCCCTTCCATGAGCTAGTGCTGATAGATGTTTTACCCTTTTAACCATATTGGGATGTGTGCTTAAAACCTCCATTAGCTTGTCAGAGGTTTTAATCTTTACATTCATCGTACCCAATGATTTGAGTTCATTTTCGTCAATCGTACCACTCATATCAAGGTCTACCTGTCTTAATTCTTTAAGTTCACTAGCCGCCCTGGAGGGGTCATTTGCAAAGAAAGCCTTATATCCCTCGATCTGTTTCAATGACTCCTTCGGTACCTTTGCATTTCCGTATACCAATTTGTATAACGCAGAAGCCATGTCATGAGGAGTATTTCCGAGCTTTACACTTCCAAGGTCTGCATAGTATTCCCGTATCCTTGATGCGTATAACACCAACATATTTGTAATAAAATAGAGGATAAAGGCAACGACACCTATCATGGCGGTATTGTTTCCTTCGCGGTCTCTGCTGAACATAAAGCTCCATGCGACATACCATAGTATCATAGGTATTACGGAAAGCATAGTAATGGTAGCTACATCACGGTTCTTCAGGTGAGAGATTTCATGGCCTAATACTGCCTTGAGTTCGCCTCTGTTTAAAAGTTTCATAAGGGGCTCAGTCACGCAGACCCTGCCGTCACTGCCCCACCTGCCAAAGGCAAAGGCATTTGGGATATTCATTCTTGCAATACCGATCCTGGGTTTTCTTATCCCTGCCTTTTGTGCCAGTTCTCCGACCATGCTATGCAACTCAGGAGCTTCAGCCTCGGAAACATATTTTATACCCATTGACCACTCAACCATCTTAGGCCCCATCATATACTGGACAAGTGTTATGCCGCCGGCTATAACTGCATAAAACATAAAACCTGAAACGCCCATCATGTGGGCTATCATCACAATTACCGCGTACACTATACCAAACATCACCGTCAGCATGAGGTATAGTCTCAATCTTAACCACATTTTCTATCTCCTTGACAGTTTAGTAACTTCCTAAAGTTCCTTTGATTCCTTATCAACTCAATTATTATATTATTACGTATGTTTTTGTCAATCTTTATGGATGGGGGCCGTCTCAATCCTTTCTGCTACTTCAATGGCCCTTAATAAACCCTTTGCCTTATTAAGAGTTTCCTGATATTCCCTTTCCGGGATCGAGTCAGCAACGATACCTGCACCAGCCTGAATATATGCATCCTTACCATCTTTCAAAACAATGGTTCTTATGGTAATGCACGTATTTATATCTCCGGAAAAGTTTATATAACCTACTGCACCACCGTAGGGGCCTCGCCGGGTGGGTTCCAATTCATCTATTATCTCCATGGCCCTCACCTTTGGAGCGCCGGACAACGTGCCTGCGGGTAGGCATGCCTTTAAGCCATCAAAGGCATTTTTACCATTCATTAACTTCCCGCTGACACTGGATGTGATATGCATTACGTGAGAGTATTTTTCAATTACCATTCTTTCGTCTATTGTAACGCTGTCATATTGCGAAACCCTTCCAACGTCATTTCTCCCCAGATCAAGGAGCATGATGTGCTCGGCAAGTTCTTTAGGATCAGATAATAACTCCTTTGCAAACATCTCATCCTCTTCCGCTGTACGCCCGCGCCGTCGTGTCCCGGCTATGGGCCTTACATTAATGCTTCCGTCTTCCACCTTTACCATTACTTCCGGAGAGGAGCCTATTAATTCAAGATTTTTCATTTTTATATAAAACATGTATGGGGAAGGGTTTATGACCCTTAATGTACGGTAGATATTGATGGGCTTTGCTGTTATTTGCGTTTGCAGACGTTGTGAAATAACGGCCTGTATTACGTCTCCTGCGCGAATATATTCCTTACAGGTTTCCACCGCTCTTATAAAATCCGGTTTCTTGAAATTCGATGAGAATTCCATATTTAACTCTCCCTTTTCGGTTATATCATCGCTCAGCGTCGTTACGGGAGTACGGAGTTTTTTTATAACACTGTCAATTTTATCAACTGCATCCTCATAAACATCTTTAATGTCTCTATCGCCAACATAAGAGGCGCATACCACTTTTATCGTCTTATTCAAGTGGTCAAATATAATTATTACATCATAGAACATAAAGTGTATGTCCGGCAGATTAAGGTCGTCGGTTGTCGCGTCCGGCAGGTTTTCGACATATCGAACAGAATCATAGGATATGTATCCCACCGCCCCACCAAATAAATCAGGCAGGCCATCTATATGATGTACGGGGGAAAATTTACTTATCTGTTTTTCCAATTCATTGAAGGGGTCAGCAGTTTCAAGACGCGTAGACTCTTTGTCGTTAAAGATTTCTACATTATGCCCCTGGCATTTGAACCCTGAAAATGGATCACTTCCTATAATGGAATATCTCGCAATCTTCTCACCGCCATCTGCACTTTCCAGGAGGAATGCGTAATCCGTATCTGAAACCTTCTGAAATGCAGACACAGGAGTCAGTGTATCCGCAAAAAGTTGACGGTATACGGGTATTACGTTTCCCCTTTTTGAAAGCTCCTTGAATTCGCCGAATGCCGGGTAATATTGGCTTTTCATAACTTATAGATTTCGCTTGACTTTATGTTTTTTTTACATAGAATAAACTACCAGATTCAGCAGTTTTTCTGCAGGTCAAATAGATAATATCTGTTAATATTCCTAATGTCAAGGCAAGATACTCGCTCAAATATATATATTAGATTATCATAAATGTGGAAGAGGAAAAAGAAGCAAAAGACAAACGAAGAAGCGGAAGAAATACCTTCTTCAAAAGATGAAGAAGAACAGGTTAGTGTAGCAACTGAAGAAATACTTTCTTCAAAAGAAGATGAGCAGGTTAGTACCGTAACCGAAGAAACTTCCTCTCCAAAAGAAGAGGAAAATGATAGTGAAGCGACTCAGGAAACAACCGCCTTAAAAGAAGAACAGATTAGTGCAGTAACAGAAGAAACTCCTTCTGTAGAAGAAGTATCACCCTCTGGTGTTTTCATTTTTGGTAAAAGGATTGAAAGCCGTTTTAAGAAATTTATAATGGTCTTATTTTCAATTCTCTTTTTACCTCCTGTCATAGTATTCGGGCTATTAGTAATAACAAGTGTTGTGCTGATTGCTTTTCCTTTGATTTCAATTGCCTTGCCGATAACACTGTTATCCTTATGTATACTTCTCATAGCGCTTCCTGTTGTGATACCTTTCCTTACGGTTATCACTCTTATTACTGGTAAAGGAAAAGTACACTTTGGCCTGAAGAATAAGAAATTCGCGATAAAGGCACTTGGAATAACCTTTCCACCCCATGCGGGCCGTGAGCGTTAATTATAATAAATACGTTAACTTAATTTTTTTAAATTAAAAGAGATCTGAAATGGAAAAAGGGTTTGACCCAAAAGGCGTCAAAAAGAAGAGGCTCATTTCTACGAAAGTGATTTTTTTTGTCATTGTCCCCATAATATTGGTAGCCATACTCATTATAGGCGGCAGGAGGTTGTCTTGGAAAGAAATTAAGGGTGACGAGGTTGCCGTAATCATCAATAATATTACCGGTAAAATAACTACCATAGACCATGCCGGTGCTATAATTTACTATCCGTTCATACAGGATCTGTACATCCTTGACAAGAGTGAGCAGTCAGCTCCAATGACTTCAGCAAATATATCAGCAGAGTACCCGCAGGGTAATCCCGTTATACTTAAAACGCGGGATGGAGGTGATGTAAGCCTCGACTTGATCGTCCAATATAGATTAATTTCGAAAATGGCGGATAAAGTCGTTCAAAATACGGGCTTTGGTGATGTATATAAAGAAAAATGGATTCGGGACTATGCAAAAACCATATGCCGATATGAATTCGGGGAACTGGAAATTGGCGAATTTCCTGAGGCTGAAAAGAGGAGATTAAAGACCGCAGAAGCGACAAAAGAGTTAGACAGGCTTTTAAATCAGCATGGCATAATGATGACTGCTATAAACCTTATTGACTATCGTTATTACAGGGAATATGCAGAGAAGATCCAGGAAAGAAGGATTGCCGATAAAGAGGTTCAGGAACAGAGAAGCAGGGGAAAAGCAGCCAAGGAAAATCAGGAAAGGGTGGTTACCGAAGAAACAAAAAAGCTGGATGTAGCGGTATCCAGGTTCAGAGGTCAATTATACAACATGGAGATAGACGCAAAGGCAGAAGCGGCTAAAGTTAAACAGGAAGGTATTGCCTATCTACTTAAAGCAAAGTTTGATGCTGATGCGGAATACGAAAGATTAAGAAAGATGCAGAGGCAATACTCGCCGTCAAAGAAGCTGAAGCAGCGGGTATCCTTGCATTAAGAGATGCACTTGAGGGTGAAGGCGGCCGCAACCTGGTCAAACTGGAATACGCAAAGAGATTGCGTGAGGCAAAGATAATAGGAACACCGGTTTTAAGGGCCGCAGAGGAAATACCACAACTTAGAATAAGGGAAAGAGAAAGGCAGCTTCGAGCGCTGGAATTAATGCCGCCACCGGCGGAAAAAGAGGAGAAACAACCCCTTAAAAAGGAAGAAAAACCTCTTGAAGAAGAGCAGAAGCAACAATAATCTTTTAAGCAGTATCAGGAGAGTGAAATAATGTTAAAGTTTCTGGCAAGATATATAGTGCCTTTAAGCATTGGGATAGCCATAATTGTCATTGTAATCGGTGTAAAGTTTTTGATTATCAGGATCGATATTGACAAGATTGGGGTTAAGACTTCAGTATGGGGCGTTAAAAGAGGTGTTGTACAAAAAGACTATAAGCCCGGCTGGCACAGGTATATAAGGAGAATAGAAACCTGGGACTTATACGACGCCACTGTACAAACATTCAACTTTACAAGAGAGGCGCGTACACCGGATGGCAAGATTGAATCCAGAGAGTTACCCATAAGAACTGTGGATGACTACAACGTTACAGTAGATATAATCATAAAATTTCAGATACAGAGTGGAAAGGCGCACAAAATTCGAGAGGAAATCGGCCCGGGCAATAGATATAAAGGCTTTATTGCAAGTGATATTCGTGAAGTATCAAGAAAACGTCCTGGGAAAGATGACGGAAAAGGACCTTTACAATCCGGACCAGAAACGCAAAAGAGCCGCAGAGGCAAAGCAACTGCTTGCAGTTGCGTTTGAGAACCGCCATATAAATATCATAGATTTTCTTATACTTGATATGAGATTTGACCCTCAACTGGAGAGAAAAATTAAAAATGTTAAGCTCGCAGAATTAGACCAGGTGTTAAACATTTCAAAGGAGAGGGCCGTTAACCAGAGAGGTATTACCCAGACCATAGACGCTACCACAGAAGCCCTTGCAGAGAAGATACAGTCTAATAAGGATGGAAAGATCGTATCGCTGAATGCGGAAATGGTAACCAAGGTTACCGAAATCCTTGCAGACGCCAACAAGTTCTTAATAGAAAAGAAGGCGGAGGGAAACCTTTACAAAGAGGAAAGAAGAGCGGCTGGCGTATTGCTGATTGCAAGGGCAAAAGCAGAGGGTGAAAGATTACGAAGAAAAGCCATGACCGGCACCGGTGGCGACTTAATAGTAGCACTCGAAGCGGCAAGGAACATAAACCTGGATGATGTGGTAGTATCGACACAAGACGTAGACCTTTTAGACATAGAAAAAATGATAGACAAACTTGGAGGGGTGATAGAAAGCAGGGAATCATTGGGAACGAGAGAGCAAAAGATACTTAGAGGAAAGAAAGAGAGAGAGGAGTTTTTCCGTCTACCAAAGAGAATGCCTGAAGGCTTAAAGGTACCTGAAGAATTAGAAAAGGAACTTAAAGAAGAAAAACCTGTAGTACCCGAAGAACTACAAGGCAAAATCGATAAGGAATGGGAATCACTTTCCGAAGAATATCCGGTGTCTCAATAAGTAATACCATTCTAACCAGCAGATTGTAGCGGAAGGCTTTAGCCTTCCAATCGCGTTCAATAAGAGCTTTTAACCGTTATCTCATACCTGCCAATATCAACGGGGTTTACACCCGCAATAATCTCTTCAAAGGACTTTGTCTCTCCACTCTTAATCCGCCTTACTGAAAAATCAAAACTCGTGATCATGCCATAATTTTTACTGTATATTTTCATAACAAATGAAGACCTGGAAAAATCATCTTTTGAATTATTTATAATTTCTCCTGTTACAGTAGAGGAAGAACCAAAGCGGCTAAAAGAAACCTTCCCGGCATAAAACCCATTACCTACGCTTTTAAAACCTTCCAGTTCTTCTGCCACTCCCCCCTTCCCCTCCTCAAATAACAACTCTTCTAAATCTTCTGGCGTTGCCTCTTTTGCGTCATCCTTTTTTGTGTCTGCCTTTGCAACCTTCACTTCCTTTTCGAACATCTTGATCGTGCTTTCACCCGTATCTGAAACTAATTGCATCCGGGCGGGATAGATGGCATACATGGCAATTTCCTTAATTTCTACCCCTGTTATTACTTCTTCAAAAGTTTTAGTTTTACCCTCTTTAAATCTATAAACGGAGAATCCATGACCTCCCAAATAGACATTTTCTTTATTAAAGGCCTGAACTTTAAAATCTATCATACCGTAGCCTCTGTCAGATTTGTTCATTATTTCACCGCTTATCCGGGTTGATGAACCAAATGATTTCAGCTTTATGTCTTTAACAAGGAACCCTCCCCCTATATCCATATATCCGTCAGCCTCAGCTACTTTCTCGGGAGGCGCTTCTGCTTCCTCTGGTTGAACTTTCGCAGACGAATCTATTTTCCCTTCTTCAGTTTTTTTGGGAGATTCTTCTGAAACCACAACATCTTTTCCTGTTTCAGCTTTCTCACGTACCTCTTTTGAAATATCTTTTGACTCCTCTTTTTGTACTATAACTCCAGATTCCAGTTTACTTAATCTGGCATTTAGTTCTTCAATATCTTTTGTAGAAGATTCGGCAGGAGATGTTTGTCTCTTTAAACTCTCTTCCATAGAGAGAATTACTTTTTCCTGCTTTTCAAGTTTTTCTGTCAGTTTGTTGATAACACTCTTCTGCTCATCTATAGAACTGATCAAGGTCTCTACCGGTTTCTGGGAAGTTCGATATATCCTTTCAAGTACTGCCGTCTTAACTTCCTGGTCTTCTAATCTTTTTGCCATTTCAGAAAATCTTTGTTTAAATACATCCAATGTTCCTTCGAATGATTTTACGATATCTTTTACACCTTTCAAAGAGCTCATTTTCGAAACCTGGTCAACCTTGGCATCGAGCTCGACTATCAGATTTCCTATGTCAGCCACACCCTGGTTGTAATCTGCAACTTGCTTTTCTCTGGATTCACGCTCACCCTCCAGTTCTGAGAGCCTTTTGTTCAATTCATTAGTCTGCACTACCCAATCACTTAAAGATTCCTCAAAGTTTTTCAAATCCTTTAGAATATCAGAAAAACCATTAATACATGGGAAAAGAAATGTCAGGGTAAAGATGCACAAAATAAACAGTTTCTTCATATACGTTTCTCCAATAGATAGAAGACATTCTTTATTTGAAGGAAGCAAAAATTTATTCAATTTGTTATCTGCAAATATACATCAATATATAACACGACGCAATTAAAAAGAAACATGGTATACCCTCAATTAATTAAAGAAAACCTGTTCCTTTTCATGGATAGAAAATGGAATGGTCAAAAATTTATTGATCAAAAGGAGATCTCCTTCAGTTTATTGAGAACTTACAAAAAGAATACATCCATTTGTCTCTTTTGGTTCAATATAACGGTTGAATTTAGCCATACTTTTGTTATATTAGCCATACTTTTGTTACATCAGCCATGTTTTTGTTATAATCTTCTCTTATTTTTGTGCTTATACACGTAAGGTGCATGTTTACCGCACCTTACATTTCCCTTGTTTTATCTAAAAACAACGGCATGTTATCTGCCATACTAATCAGTTTACGCATTTTTAGCGGGATGAGGATAGCAATTCGATGTACAAGATTTTAATTACCTTATACTTTTAAGTGAGGTTAAGACATGAGTTTTTTAATAACTGCCATAGCAATGTTTATATTCTGGATACTTCTTTCCGGTGAGTTTACGTTTATCCTTATAACTTCAGGGGTCGTAGCAAGTCTTATTGTCGCATACCTTTCACATGATATCTTTGTAGGGAAGGCTGATTTAAAGACTGAAACCGGAAGGGTTTTCAAGTTTATTGTGTATATACCCTGGTTGCTGTGGGAAATTATCCTGGCAAATGTTGAAATTGCATATCTTGTCCTTAACCCAAAGCCGCTGATAGACCCGCAGCTTGTCCATTTTAAAAACGACCTGAAGACAGACCTTGGGATTGTAACCCTTGCCCACTCGATAACACTTACACCCGGTACGGTGACAGTAGAGGCAAACAGGGAAGAGTTTATCATCCATGCAATCTGGCAAAAATCAGCCGAAGGTATTATCGGCGGAGAAATGCAACGAAAGGTTAAGAAGATAGAGGGAGAGGTTATGAAAATTGAGGGAGAAAAGAGTGTTTGATATTGCATCAATTGTAGTGACATTTGCAATTATGTTAACGCTCTATAGGGCGATAAAAGGACCAACGGTATATGACAGGGTCCTTGCAGCAAATGCGATAGGTACCAAGGCTGTAGTCATTTTAGTGCTTATTGGATTCGCATATGGCCGTCCTCATTTTCTTGATCTGGCTGTGGTTTATACATTAATAAACTTTATTGCAACAATAGCTTTTCTTAAATATAGAGAAATGGGGAGATTGGATTAAGAAATTTAACCATGGATATTAGAACAATAATATGCGGAGTTTTTTTAGGTTTAGGATGTTTCTTTGTTGTCGTAACCGCCATCGGTATTGTAAGGTTTCCTGACTTCTTCTCCAGGTTACATCCTGCAGGAAAGACTGATACCGTCGGACAGGCACTTATCTTTATAGGCCTGATGGTATATGAGGGATTCTCTCTGATAAGTGTCAAGCTCCTGATCATAATAGTACTTATCTTTATCGCAAGCCCAACAGCAACACATGCTGTTGCACAGGCTGCATTTTTAAAAGGGGTTATACCCTGGAAGAAAAAGGAGAAGAAGTGATGGTGTACTGGAGTAATCCAAAGCCAAAGGCTGAAAATATTTCTATGACATATCCATGGTATTACAAAAATGATTGATATTTTACTGCTTCTCATTATAGTGGCCTGCGCTATTTTTGCACTTTTTATGAAAGACCTGCTGAGTGCAACTATTATACTTGGTGTATACAGCTTTATAATGGCGACTATTTTCACCAGGTTGAACGCGGTTGATGTTGCCTTTACTGAGGCATCTGTTGGGGCAGGGATTACGTCTGTATTAATGATTGCAGCATTGAGCAGGACAAAAAGGTACGAATACCATTATACAAAAGGACAAAGAAAAAAACCTTCAGCCTTGTTTTCAAAGATAATGTCTCTCGTTCTTGTAATAGTAACAGGAGCAGTCCTTGTGTATGGAACGATTGACATGCCGGAGTTTGGAGACCCTGAAGCGCCTACTAATCAACATGTATCTCCGAGATATATAGAGGAAACCCACCATGATACAGGTATTAATAACATGGTCACCGCAGTACTTGCAAGTTACAGGGGATACGATACACTCGGAGAAACAACGGTAATCTTCACCGCCGGCATATCTGTTATATTACTGCTGAGGAGGAGTAAAAAAGATAAGATTTCACCATAAACCAGCAGACCGTAGCGGAAGCCTTTAGGTTTCCATTTCTATGATTCTGCTTACTACATGCAGACAAATGATGTCTTTGTAGGGATTCAAGATTTTGAACCCCTACGTCAATTAAGAATAAAAACATGAAAGAGCATATTATAGTACGAATTGTTGCAAAATTTTTTACCCCATTTATCCAGTTGTATGCATTTTATGTTATTGCACATGGTGATCTCGGCCCCGGCGGCGGCTTTCAGGGTGGTGTAATTTTAGGGGCAAGCATGATTCTTTATGTAATTGCATTTGGTCTGGATGAAGGCAGAAAGAGGATATCGCAGAAAGTCAGCGACATTTTTGTATCAACAGGTGCTTTGTTATATGCGGGGATCGGGATACTTTGCATATTAGCAGGAGGAGCATATCTGGAATATGCAGAACTCCCTCTGGGTTCGCATCATCTTGCAAGCCATTTAGGTATGTATGGTATTGAAATAGGCGTGGGGATCACAGTTGCTTTTGTGATGATAACAATATTCTTTGAAACAGCAAAGAAAGAAAGAGCCGATAGTTAATTATGGCTGATATAATTAACATAATTCAGACAAAATATTATTATTTAGTAGTTATATTCCTCATGATGATAGGGCTTTATGCAACGTTATCTTCGAAGAATCTTATAAAAAAAGTTAATAGGCATAAATATCTTTCAGGTCTCAGTCTTTTTATTTTACATTGCAATGTCCAAGGTTAAACATGGAACTGCCCCTATATTGTGGGACAAGAGCCATGTTTATGATAACCCTCTCCCTCATGTGCTTATCCTTACCGCTATAGTTGTTTGTGTAAGCACAACTGCAGTTGCTCTTGCCCTGATAATAAACATCCACAAAGAATATGGAACGATTGAAGAAGATAGGATCCTGGAAAAGCAAAAACTAGATATCGATAGGAGCAACATAGCATAGTATGAAATTCATTCAAGAGTTACCGGTTCTCGTAATAGTCATTCCTCTTATCTTTGCACTTATAATCCCCCTGACAGGCAGATTAAACAGGCTTATCCCATGGATTATTGCATCAACCATAACATTCTTTTGCTTTCTAATCTCTATTTCACTCCTTATGACTGTCCTGGATACAGGGAGGATAAGTTACTGGTTAGGAGGCTGGGAACCACCCTGGGGGATAGAGTATGCGATTGATTACCTGAATGCATTTGTGCTGGTAGTTGTTTCGTTTATTGCCTTTATTGTTTCTCTTTATTCAAAGAAGAGCATAGAGATGGAGATTGATGAAGAGAAGATATCGACGTTTTACAGCATATATATGCTTTTCATCACAGGACTCATGGGTATAGTAATGACGGGTGATATCTTCAATATATATGTATTTTTAGAGATCTCATCTCTTGCAGGATATGCCCTGATTGCCATAGGAAAGAAAAGGGAGGCCCTTGTAGCAAGCTTTAATTATCTTATACTGGGCACCATTGCCGCCACATTTATACTAATCGGTATCGGTTACATCTATATGGCAACAGGTACCCTTAACATTGCTGATCTACAGGAAAGATTGCCGGCACTGTTTCACTCAAAGATGGTACTGGTTGCCCTCGGATTTTTTACGGTAGGACTTAGCCTGAAACTTGCCTTATTCCCATTACATGCATGGCTGCCCGGTGCCTATACACATGCCCCCTCAGTTGTGAGTTGCATAATGGCTGCAACAGCGACAAAGGTTGGCGTTTATGCAATGTTAAGGATCATATTTGGTGTTTTCAGAATAGAGTTTGATATACATTTTATCCCTATTGCGAATATATTAATTGTTGTCTCTTCGATCGCCATAATTGCAGGTTCTGCGATTGCCATTACACAGACAAATCTTAAAAGGATGCTGGCGTATTCAAGTATTGGACAGATAGGATATATAGTCCTGGGTGCAGTCCTTGCCAACCAGTTAGCAATGACCGGGAGTATTATCCATATACTGAATCATGCATTGATGAAAGGCGCATTGTTTATGGTTGTAGGCTGTATTGTTTACAAGACGGGTATAGAAGATATTTCAGGATTAAGGGGGATGGGTAAAAAAATGCCGTTTACAATGGGCGTCTTTACAGTTGCGGGACTCTCTATGATGGGTGTCCCTCTTACGGTCGGCTTTGTCAGTAAATGGTATATTGCTATCGGTGCGCTGAGTGCCGGTATGTGGTACCTTATTCCCGTAATAATTACTGGTTCCCTGCTTGCGGCGGTATATGTCTGGAGAATTATCGTAAATATATACTTCCCTGATGAATTACCGGAACAAGCATTACAATATACGGACGGTGGGGCCGAAATTACGGACCACGAATCCCAGTATTCTGAAGCGCCCTGGATTATGCTGGGGCCTACGATGGCCCTTGCCGCGCTTTGTATATATTTTGGAATCAGCGCAACAGCGCCTCTGTATGTTGCCGAGAAGGCGGCCGTTATGCTGCTGCAATAGTGATTTACGATTTGGGATTTACGATTTACGAATAGGAATTTTGATAAATAGAGGAATATTCTTAATACTAATTAAAATCATTTTGATGGGAATTTAATCTTGGAAACAGTTTATTCATCCATACCTTTTATTGCAATGGTCGTACCACTCTGTGCCATTGCTCTTATACTTATATTCAACAATAAACCAAACCTGCGGGAATCGTGGACGATCCTGGCCTCTCTTACCAAATTTGGTTTGATCGTCTCTATGCTTCCGACGATACTTGACGGCAAGGTCATAGAGTGTTCTATCGTAACCCTCCTTCCGGGGCTTGATATCAGTTTCAAGATCGATGCCCTGGGGATATTCTTTGCCCTTACTGCATCCTTTCTCTGGATCCTTACGTCATTCTATTCTATCGGTTATGTACGAACCCTGAATGAACATGCGCAAACAAGATATTTTATCTGGGGGTCGGGGGGTTAGAAGCCCCTCACTCGCCCTTATAATAAAAGGGCTTACAAAAAGAAGATTACAAGGCAAGCATAAAATTGTGACCAAATTGTGACCAAAATTTTTTATGAAGAGCACTAGCAGACGGCAAAAGGTGATGAACGTCCATATGCGGAAAATATTGTTTTGGAAAAACACCAAGTCAAACATTTGTAGGCTCAATACTGTTTGTAAAAAAAATAATTTATGAAAACTTATAACTAGAAGGAAATTTAATAGTGGAAACAGTTTATTCATCCATACCTTTTTTGGCAATGGTCGTACCACTTTGTGCCGTTGCTCTTATAATTATATTCAACGATAAACCAAACTTGCGGGAATCGTGGACGATTTTGGCTTCTCTTACCAAATTTGGTTTGATTGTATCCATGCTTCCAACGATACTTGACGGTAAGGTCATAGAGTGTGCTATCGTAACAGTCCTTCCAGGGCTTGATATTAAATTCAAAATTGACGCACTGGGAATATTCTTCGCCCTTACTGCATCCTTTCTCTGGATTCTTACGTCATTCTATTCTATCGGTTATGTACGAACACTGAATGAACATGCCCAAACAAGATATTTTATTTGTTTTGCAGTCGCAATATCCGCAACTATAGGTGTTGCGTTTTCTGCAAACGTGTTCACAACCTATCTTTTTTATGAAATGATTACCTTCTCCACTTACGCCCTCGTCGCACATAAGGAGACGCCTGAGGCGCGTCAAGGCGCAAGATTTTATTTTCTTTTCCTCTTTGGTACATCTGTAGCTTTTTTTCCTGAGCGCCACCTTCCTGACATATTATGCAACAGGTACGCTGGATTTTTCGAATCAGGGTATATTCAATGACGCAAGGGGGAAGGGGCTGAGTGATATCTTTCTGATTGTTACCTTTGGCCTCTTTATAGCCGGGACTTCAAAAGCGGCAATGATGCCGTTTCACGCATGGCTCCCACGCGCAATGGTTGCCCCCACACCTGTGAGCGCTTTTTTGCACGCGGTGGCAGTTGTTAAATCGGGTATCTTTATTGTTGTAAAGATAGTCCTTCATTTATTCGGGATCAACCTCTTAAATGAACTCAGGCTTGGTACAGCCCTTACTTACTGTGCATCATTTACCATAATAGTTTCCTCTGTAATCGCCCTCCGGCAGGATAATCTGAAGGCAAGGCTTGCATATTCAACCGTCTCCCAACTTTCATATGTAATATTCGGCGTTGCCCTTCTTACGCCCTCAGGCATTACGGGGAGTATCATGCATATCGTAATTCATGCCTTTGGGAAGATAACGCTCTTTTTCTGTGCAGGGTCTATATATGCTGTGACTCATAAGACAAAAATAAGCGAACTTGACGGGATTGGGAAGAAGATGCCTTTTACAATGGCTGCCTTTTCCCTGGCCGCACTTTCACTAATCGGAATTCCTCCTCTTGGCGGTTTTATAAGCAAGTGGTATCTGGCCAAGGGTGTAATAGAAACAGGGGAAATACCGATAATTGCCGTCCTGGTAGTAAAGCTCAATACTTAATGCCTGTTATTTTCTCCCTATAGTGTATAAGGCATTCTTTAAGGAATTAACCGCAGGGAGAAACTGCGGAAAGAAATGAGGCCCCAGTCATTATGGTAGTGCCTTTAGTAGTAACGGCCATAGGAACACTGTCATTATTCTTTGTACCATCTTTATTCCTTGACCTGGCGAAGATGGTTGTGGCAGGTTTGAATTAATATTTTTAACATCGAAATTAGGGTTTTTATCCTTATTTAACTAAAAGTGGGGTTATTATGGAAAAAAGAAGAGATAATGGAATTAAGCCATGAACCTACACCTGGTTACGGGTTAGTCTATTATGCAGTAATTGCCATAGGCATAATATATCTCGCAATAACAATTATTACAGGAAAAGTTGAACATACAGATTATGAAAAGAATAATCACACAAAAACAGAGAGTCACAAAGAACACTAGTGTGAAAAATCGGTAATTAAAGGAGTTCTTATATGAGTAAAAAATATCTATTTGATAATCCGAGAAATGTAAAGATACTCCTGACGTTCCTTTTTGGAAGTTGTCTGGTACTTGTAATAATTAATTTTTTTGTTCTCAAGCACGCTCATTTTTCATGGGAAGAGTGGTCAGGGTTTTATGCCGCTTATGGATTTGTTGCATGTGTAGGTCTTGTTCTGGCAGCGAAGTTTATATTGCGCAAAAATTGTTAAAAGGAGCGAAGATTACTATGATTAATGTTATCCCTCCGGGACTAATATTTATTGCGGGGACATTTATTGTTCCCTTGTTAAGGGGAAGGGTAAAAGTATATATCTTCTGCTTCTACCGGTTTTAAGCTTCGTTAATCTTATTTTTATACCTGAGGGCACACACGGTGTCATCAGTTTTCTGGATTATCAGATCATATTCTGCAGAATAGACAGGCTTAGTCTGGTCTGGGGATACATATTTCATATTATTGCCTTCTTAACGATACTTTACGGCATTTAAA
>CAXGMX010000015.1:0-17186 GCA_964010955.1 uncultured bacterium | reverse complement strand
CGGAGTAGCGTATAACCTTAATACCCTTGGTGTGGTATTGCTGTTTGGGATTGCATTGCCCATTGTGGTTTTTGCATACATTGCCGGCAATCGACTATCTAAACCAATAGTTGAGCTGACTGAGGCAACTGAAAAGATGGCTGCAGGGGATTTAACCCAAAGGGTAAACATAAAAAGGGAAGATGAGCTCGGAGTTCTGGCAACGTCATTCAATGTGATGGCAAAGACTCTGGACAAAAATAACAAGAGAGACAGAGGACTCTGAGAGAAATTACAGGGAGTTATTTGGTGCTCTAAAGGTAGGTATTTACCAATGCGAACCGGGAGTTGAAGGAGTGTTTACGTGGGTTAATCAAGCTTGCGCAGAGATGTTTGGTTATGAGTCATCGGAAGATATCATCGGTACAAAGGTAGAGGATATTTATGTAAATCAAGGTGATAGGAAAAGACTCGTAGAGAGACTTGAAAAAGAGGGGGTCTGGAAAGACTTTACGTCCTATTGTATAAAGAAAAACGGTGAGAAATTCTACACTGAACGTACTTCCAACATGGTGAAAGATGATGACGGCGTTCCTGTTCGTATTGAAGGCGCAATAAGGGATACTACTGAGCGAAAGAAGCTGGAAGATGAGTTGCGAAAGTCTGAAGAACATAAAAGTGAATTACTCAATTCGCTTAAAGAGGGTATATACCAATGCGAACCCGGAGTTGAGGGAGTGTTTACGTGGATTAATCAAGCCGGAGCAGAGATGTTTGGCTATAAATCACCTGAAGAAATGATCGGTACAAAGGTAAAGGATATTTATGTAGATCCTGATGATAGAAGAAAACTCGTAGAGAAACTTGAAAAAGAGGGAATTTGCAGGAACTTTGAGTCCTTTTGTAAGAGGAAGGATGGCACGCGTTTCTACATGGAACGCGCCTCTCATATGATTAGAGACGAAGCAGGTAAGCCTGTTCGTATTGAAGGAATAATAAGGGATACTACAGAGCGAAAGAGGTTGGGAGATGAACGGTAAAAGAAAGCTAAAAAAAGTCAGAACGAAAAGCACTGAAGGTATTATAAATTAAAGATACGAACAAATTTTATTAGAAGTTTGTTTTTCAAAAACTTTAAATAAATAACACTACGCTAAACAAAGAGTAGGAAATTATGGGTAATTGAAATTTTAAGCATCTCTCAGTAAATAAATGCAAATTACCCTCAATAAAATGACAGATATTGGTTATATCATTTGGACTGCTTTTTGTAATTTTGCTTTTTCTTTTTACTATCAGTCTGGATTTAGCGACTCTTTGAATATTTCTAACATGTATCTTTTATTATAAAGGCTTTTCGCAAAAGAATGATAAGTTTTTTTTATTTAGGTATTATATTGTTTTTAGCCGGGGCAATTGCCTCTCTTATATTCAATCAGAGAGCGAAGGGCTTTGCATATATTCTCACATCTATAGGAGCCATATTCCTTGCAATATTTGGTGTGCTTTTGCTGTCTTCTCCGCCCGTAAACATCCTTTCGATATCAATCACTCCTATCCTTGAATTCGTATTCAGGGGGGATACTATTTCCGGCTTCTTCATTCTTGTCATATCCGTAATTACTTTTTCGGTATCAATCTATTCTGTTGGATATACAAAAGGTATGGCAAATAAAGGGGTCCTGGGATTCCTATTCAGTATCTTTATTGTGAGCATGTATGCAGTTGTCTTATCGGGAAATGTTATTACGTTTCTCATATCCTGGGAAACCATGTCCATAGTTTCTTACTTCCTTGTAGTCTTTGATACGCAAGAAAAATCTGCAAGGGCAGGTTTTATATATGCCTTGATGACTCATGTAGGAATGGCCTTCATAATTGCACTTTTCCTGATCCTTTACAAATATACCGGGCATATGGACTTTGCCGGCATAAAGGCCGCGGCAGGTAACCTTCCTGATGCTGTAAAGACTATGATATTTATCTTTGCCATCATCGGGTTTGGCACAAAGGCCGGTATTGTTCCTCTGCACACATGGCTGCCTGAAGCCCATCCTGCCGCTCCCTCCAATATCTCCTCCCTGATGTCGGGTGTAATGATAAAGGTGGGAATATACGGTATCCTGAGGATTATTGTAGATATACTGGGAGTGGGCCCGGAATGGTGGGGTACTGTCATAATCATAATCGGGGCAGTAACCTCTGTACTTGGGATTCTATATGCCACAGTGGAGCGTGATATAAAACGTCTTCTTGCCTATTGCAGTGTGGAAAATATCGGAATTATCTTACTCGGCATCGGTGCCTCAATGATACTTGCAAGTAATGGTTTGTATAAACTTTCTGCCATAGCCATGACGGCCGGGCTTTATCATACACTTAATCATGCCGTATATAAAGGGTTACTCTTCCTGGGTACAGGGTCTCTTGTACATGCTACACATACAAAGAATCTGGAAGAAATGGGAGGATTGATTAAGTTGATGCCGTATACGGCATTCTTCTTCTTAATTGGTTCGGTTTCCATATGTGCACTCCCGTTTTTTAATGGTTTTGTAAGTGAATGGCTTACCTATCAGTCCCTGCTTTCCAATTTTCAGGACGTGTCGGCCACCGCAAAGGTAGCTGCGCCACTGGGAGGGGCGGCGCTTGCCTTTTCAGGGGCACTTGCAGTTGCCTGTTTTGTGAAGGCATTCGGCATCCCATTTCTTGGTTTGCCCAGGAGTCATCACGCAACAGATGCAAAAGAATCACCTCCGTCAATGATAACCGGAATGGGTATCCTTGCCCTGCTATGCCTGGTATTGGGCATATTTCCCGGCCACACAATAAAGCTTTTTTCTCCTGCTGTTTCCAGCCTTACGGGTATCGAATATATGTTACCATCAGGCAAGGGTATTATACACATAAGCAAGACAGCTGTAGATCTGTCGCCCCTGGCAATATTAGTTGCAATGATTGCCATATTCGTCGCAGTAGTTGTTTTGATTCGTATCGTTGGAGGTAAAAGCAGGGTAACACATGGCGATTCCTGGGACTGTGGAATGACATCTCTGACACCAAGGATGCAGTATACGGCAACTGCATATACAAATCCTTTTAGGAGAATATTTGAGAAGATATACTTCCCGATAAGGAGCGTAAATAGTGTATATATCCTGAAGCCCCTTATTTTAAAATCAGTAAGTTACACCAATGAGATTGCGCCTACTTTTGACAAGTACCTTTACAAGCCTATCACAGACTTTATCCATAGTATCGCAGGAAAGGTGAAGATGCTCCAGTCCGGATCCATTCACCTCTATCTTGGATACATACTTATAACCCTTTTATTACTTCTGTTATTCTGGTTCTGAGATGGAATACCTACAATTTGTCATAATAATAATATTTTCTCCATTGGTTCAGGGGATTATAAGAAGCTCAAGGCTAACTGCCAAGGCAGAGTGGGAGCGAGCATATTACAGCCATACTATGATTTGATAAAACTTTTTAAGAAAGAAATGGTCTTTTCCCGTGTTACGTCATGGATATTCAGAGTCACACCTTTTATCGTTTTTTATCTCCACTATAGTTGCTGCCATGATGATTCCCGTAATAACTACAAAGTCTTCATTTGGCTTGATGGGAGATGTCATAGCATTAATTTACATACTTGCACTGGGAAGATTCTTTTTAGCTCTGGCAGCCCTTGACGCAGGGACTGCCTTTGGAGGTGAAGGTAGTAGCCGGGAGATGATAGTCTCAATCCTCGTCGAACCCATGATCATGCTTTGTATATTTACGGTGGCAATAACGGCAGGTTCGACAAATATAGCAATGATCGCGGAACCTCAGAATTTTATATTTTCACCGTCCCATGTACTGGCTCTGTTAGCCTTTCTGATCGCCATTATAGCAGATACCGGCAGGGTCCCTGTTGATAATCCTGACACCCACCTTGAGCTTACGATGATTCATGAAGGTATGATCCTTGAGTATTCGGGAAGGTATCTTGCGCTGATAGAATGGTCTCACTATATAAAACAGATGATTTTATTTACCCTCTTTGTTGATATGTTTGTTCCTCTGGGAATTACGCATGATACCGAAATGACAGGGCTTATTATGTCATCAGGGGTATATTCATTAAAGTTGCTTTTCCTGGCTGGTTTTATGGCTATAGTAGAATCAACAAGAGCAAAGGTGAGGATTTTCCAGATTCCTACAATCCTGGGAGGCTCATTTGTCCTTGCAGTATTGTCACTTTTAACCCTTATAATGGTAGGGAAATAAATGAAAGACTGGATTGATTTATTATACATAATGGATTTTGTGTCTATTGGAATACTTCTTACGGCTATTTCTATAAATTCTCTGGGCCGGATTGAATCCTGGATAAAGGCATACATGATCAATTCCTGGCTGCTTTCGCTCTTGATCTTTTTTGTGGCAGTTAAGAATCCGGAACACCACCTCTATCTGGCATCAACCCTGACATTTGCCTCGAAGGGCATTTTATTGCCCTTTTTCTTAAAGAGTATAGTCAGTCAGATGAAGAAAACGCATGTAGTAGAAACTTATTTAAGTACTTCCTTATCCCTGATTATTTCAGGGATCATAATCGCAATTGTCTACGTCTCACTGGGTAAGGGTATCTTTGTTACGGGTTTTTCGAGCTTTGTCCTCAAGATATCTGTCGCAGTAATATTGATTGGATTATTTATAATGATAACCAGAAAAAGCGCCATGACGCAGATCCTGGGGCTTTTATTTATGGAAAATGGAGTTTTTCTGGCAGGTTTCTCGCTGACCTTTGGGATGCCTACAATCGTCGAGCTTGGGGTGGTCTTCGACCTGCTTATGATTGTGATAATAATGGGTGTCTTTATGATACAGATTAAACAAAAATTTTCTTCTGAGGCTGCGGACATTGATCAGTTAACTAACTTAAAGGGATAAAGATGATAGGTTTATTGATTTTCATACCACTAATTACGGCTGCACTCTGCTATCTTGTAAAGAACAGGAGAGGTATTGAGTACATTAATCTGTTCGGCGCGGCAGCCCTGGCAATTGCCGCGATATTTCCCATAACGGCTTCGCATTCTGAGACCATATACTTCTTCCGAGAGATGTTTTTTATGGACGCCTTTTCTTCGTATTTTATGATGGTACTGGTATTTATTGCATTCGTTGCCGCAATGTATTCCATAGATTACATGGGACATGAATTTAAGGAGGGAGTAATAGGAATACCGGAACTCCGGCAGTATTATGCCTTCTTACACTTATTCATATTTTCAATGGTATTCGCAACTGTCTCAAATAATATTGCCTTTTTCTGGATGGCAATAGAGAGCACTACTCTTGTAACCTCGCTGCTTGTAGGGTTTTACAGAAGCAAGGAGTCTGTGGAAGCTGCATGGAAATATATTATACTCTGTACGGTAAGTATTACCTTTGGGCTGCTCGGTGTATTTCTCATATATTATGCATCTACCTCTGTTTATGAGGATACTTACCAAGTATCAAGACTTGGCATTATCGGCACGTTGAAATGGACAGAACTCAGGGAAATAGCACATGAAATGAATCCTGAAACCCTGAAGCTGGCCTTTATTTTTATCCTGGTAGGGTATGGGGCAAAGGCGGGTCTTGCCCCTATTCATAACTGGCTGCCGGATGCCCACAGCCAGGCGCCGACACCAATAAGCGCCCTTCTCTCCGGAGTCCTGATTAAGTGTGCTTTTTTGGGGATCGTGAGAATCGTAATCCTCGGGAATATGTCTCTGGATACATCTTATTATAATCATCTCCTCTTGATCTTTGGACTTGTATCGATGGGAATTGCCTCTGCATTTATACTCACACAAAACAATTTTAAGAGATTGCTTGCATATTCCAGTATTGAACATATCGGCATTATGGCAATCGGTATTGGAATCGGGAGTTTTTGGGGTATTTACGGCGCGTTATTACATATGCTGAATCATGCAATTGTAAAGACTCTGCTATTCTTGTCGACAGGCCGGGTAAGGCTTAAATATAATACTACGATGATAGACAAGGTCAGGGGCTCAATAGTCGTATTGCCTGTCTCAGGTACTGTTATGTTACTTGGTGTATTGGCTATTGCAGGATGTCCTCCATTTAACGTCTTTTTAAGCGAATTTACTATACTTAAGGCCGCCATTGACAAGGGGAACTGGGTAACGTTTGCACTCTTTATTTTATTTGCTACCGTTGTCTTTGGTGGAATTTTCTACCATTTCGGGAATATGGCATTTGGCAAGCCCGGTACAGACATCGAGAAGGGGGAGGAAAAGAGAGAATATAAGATGAGCCTCATGGCCATTATCGTGCTGGCTGTCCTCATGCTTGTGCTTGGCCTCTATATCCCGGGATTTTTAGATGGAATGTTGAATAGTTCTGTAAAGATTATAACAGGAAACTGATATAAAATGACTGAAAACGAAGAATATATGGAAGTTGAACGTGATAAGTTCAGGGCCCACTGCATTTCGCTGTGTGCTGAACGTGCGGTTATGCTTCGTCTCATGTTTGCTGTAGATGAAAGGGCAACTGATAATTGTTTTAAGGTATATGCCGTATTTTCCGGGCAAAACAAAGATACCTTTTATATCCCGTTCTTTAAGATTAAAGAGGATGATCCGAAATATCAGAGTATAACAGACTGTGTCCCCGCAGCCCACTGGTATGAGCGTGAGATAAGGGATATGTTTGGACTGATTCCTGAAGGACATCCCGACCCGCGAAGGCTGGTCTTTCACGAGTCGTTTCCTGCTGATTCGCATCCACTCAGAAAAAGACTGGAAGATATCAGAAACTGATCTGAAAGAATGGGGAGAAGGGGTAATTAAAAAAGTTCCACACGACTTTCTGAAAGTTGAAGGCAAAGGGATTTGTGAAATACCTGTTGGGCCGGTACATGCAGGGATTATAGAACCGGGGCATTTCAGATTCAGCGCTGTGGGAGAAACCATAATTAATCTTGAACCGAGATTATTCTATACCCACAAGGGTACAGAAAAACTTTTTGAAGGCATGAGTTTCTTTGATGGCATAAAGCTTGCCGAACGTGTATCGGGAACTTCGTCATTCTCGCATTCAATTGCATATAGTATGGCAGTAGAAAGAATGGCAGGTATTAAAACAATAGAGAAAATAAAGGCGATAAGGACATTTCTTCTTGAACTTGAAAGGCTTTATAACCATATAGGAGATATTGGCAATATGTGCGCAGGCACCGCACTAATGGTGGGACAGGCAAAGGGGGCATTTATAAAAGAGACACTTTTGCAACTTAACGAGAGATTGACGGGAAGTAGATTCCTGAGAGGAATAAATACGATCGGAGGTGTAACAAAGATGTTTTTTTACAGAAATTTGAAATTTCAGAGACAATAGATATGGTTGAAGAGGAATTCAAAAACCTTCTTAAGTTACTCCTCGGACAGTCTATTCATGTTGAAAGACTTACGGGCACAGGAAGGCTGCCAAAAGAGATAGCTGCAAAGTTAGGTGTTACCGGCGTTGCCGCGAGGGCATCAGGACTCAGTGATGATATAAGAAAGTCTCATCCACATCTCTTTTATTACAAACTTGATCTTAAGACACATACGCGTACAGAAAGCGATGCTCTTGCCAGAATGATGCTCAGGGCAGATGAAATAGAATGCTCCCTCTCTTTAATCAGGGCCTTGGTGAGAAGACGTTATTATGGCAACATATGTATGGAAGCAGGTGAAATACCCCCGGACTCATTTGCCCTTGGTTATACAGAATCCCCCAGGGGTTCTCTGTTTTACTGGGTTAAATCCGATCAGGATGGTAAGCCGTCCAGGGTGAAATTGAGATCTCCATCTTACTGCAACTGGCCGGCAGTGCCTTTTGCTATACCCGGCAATATAGTACCGGATTTCCCATTGTGCAATAAGAGCTTTAATCTCTCTTATTCAGGTTGTGACATGTGATAGATGATTTGTTACCTTTTTAATTATTAAGGAATACATTAATGTGGTTAGAAATTTTAAATAATGTAAGAAGCAGGAAAAAGGCGATTAAGTTCCCCAAATCTTTTCAAACATCGCCTGATGAAGCAATAGGAACAGTTGCACCGGTGAAAAAGATGAACAAAATCTTTGGCAAGTCGCTGAAGATAAGACAGGTAGACGCAGGTTCCTGCAATGCCTGTGAATGGGAATGTACAGCTCTTACAAATCCAGTTTATGACGTTCAAAGGTTTGGTGTTGACGTTGTGGCATCCCCAAGACACGCTGATGTGGTACTCGCTACAGGACCCGTATCAAGGCAGATGGAACTTGCCCTGAAAAAGACATATATTGCAATGCCGGAACCAAAACTTGTCATTGCCTGCGGAGATTGTGCAATTGATGGAGGTGTATATAAGGGAAGCTATGCGACAAGGGATGGTGTCAGCAATGTAGTACCGGTTAATTGCCATATTCCCGGATGTCCCCCATCACCAGAAACAATCATTAAAGAGTTGTTGAAATTAATGAAAAACATCAGTAGTAGATCGTAGTCCGCCCAAAGGGAGTTAATTTAAATTTCAAAATTACCTCTACTATAAATTGGAATGTTTCCTCTAGCTGTCAGACTGGATCAAATGATGTTTTTGCATTTTAGTCAGGAGTGAAACATACATGTATTTAATCACATTCCAAATCTTACTTGCGTTCACAATATGCGTTGTTTTTCGTGTCCAAAAGGCACATGTCGAACCTCGTGCTGCTTATACAACTTGGATTAGCCGGCATAACAGGATATTGGTCAGTTGACGTCCTGATTCATGGAACAGTCTTTGAACGTGAACTCCTGATCAACTTCTGGGGCAGCCCACTAGAGATCAAGGTGGATAGCTTGAGCGCGTTCTTCATCCTTGTGCTGAATTTCACCTTGCTGACTGGCGCCATCTATTCAAAAGGATATCTAAAACCGTACATCAACGAAAAGAACCACATTGAGTTTGGGCTTCATTATTTCAGTCTTATCTGGCTGCACATATCCATGTTGCTGGTGTGTATGCTGCGTGACGGGCTCGCTTTTCTGGTGGTATGGGAAATGATGTCGGTTTTTTCGTTTCTTCTTGTAATCTTTGAATCTGAAAAGAAGGAAACAGTTAAAGCCGGAATTAACTTTCTTCTGCAGATGCATATTGGTTTCGTGTTTATTATGGCAGGGTTCATTCTTGCGTTTGTGCAAACAGGTGCTGCATTTTCATTTGATGGGTTATCTGTTTATTTTGAAGAACACCACTCTTTTCCTCTTTTCCTTCTCTTCTTTGTGGGGTTTGGTATCAAGGCAGGCTTTATCCCTTTTCACACATGGCTGCCTCTTGCCCACCCCGCGGCGCCGTCCCACATTTCAGGTATTATGAGCGGCGTGATTATAAAGATGGGGATTTACGGCATCCTCAGGGTACTCACCTATATTCACACAGATTTACTGGGCATAGGAATCTTTATACTGATAGTTTCTGTGATTTCCGGACTACTCGGTGTTATGTATGCTATTGTGCAGCACGATCTAAAAAGGTTGCTGGCCTATCACAGTATCGAAAACATCGGGATAATAGGAATTGGGATTGGAATTGGCCTGATCGGCATTGCGAAGGATATTCCAATACTTGCGGTACTGGGATTCGCCGGTGGAATCTTACATGTATTAAACCACTCTCTGTTCAAATCGTTGTTGTTTTACTCAGCCGGCTCGGTTTATATGAGGACCCACACAAGGCACCTTGAACATTTAGGTGGATTAATAAAGAAAATGCCAAAAACGGCTTTCTTGTTTCTGCTGGGGGCATTAGCAATCTGCGGATTACCACCATTCAATGGCTTTATTTCAGAGTTTTTGATCTACTCCGGTTTATTTAAAGGATTACAAACTTCAAGCCTTCAAACAAACTTTATTATCCTGGGCACCACTATAGGCCTTACCTTGATTGGAGGGCTGGCCATTTTCTGCTTTACTAAGGTTTTCAGCATAGTGTTTTTAGGTACCCCAAGGTCCGGGTCATCTGAAAAGGCGAAAGAGGTTGACGGCAGCATGATCCTGCCTAAAATTCTTACAGGCATTATGATTGTGGCTATTGGAGTTTATCCTGTATTCTTTGTTAAAATGGTTGGCAAAGTGGTCGAGTTGTATGTGAGTGATATTTCATTGATAATACAGAGTACTTCATACATGTCCAAAATCAGTTACTCCTCCCTGGTATTTATACTGCTGATCACCATTCTCTGGTTCATACGCAGGGCACAGCAAAAGAGAGTGCATATTGAACATGGGCCGACCTGGGGTTGTGGCTATTCCGGAGCTGACCCGGCAGTTCACCAATATACAGCTACTTCATTTGCCGACAATTACAGGGAACTGGCCCCGCCCATTATTAAGGTAGGCAAACATTTTGAATCCTTGAAAGAGGAGGAGATCTTTCCACAGCCAAGAAGTTTTAAAACAAAAACCGTTGATATGATTGAGAAAAATATATTTGAAAAACCGATAAGGAAAATAATTAACTGGATGGAGAAAGCGGCAATCTTCCAAACCGGGAATTTGCAGCATTATATCATGTATGCCTTTATGTTTATGGGGCTAATGTTTTGGTTAACCATTTTTAAAATTATATAAATATGAATACACTGGGGTTTGTATTAGCTATTGTTTCCAGCCTGTTAATACCGGGAATTATTTCCATTACCAAGGCAAAAATGAGCGGCAGGAAAGGGCCTGGTATTTTTCAGCCCCTGTTTGATGTTGCAAGGTTGATAAGAAAAGGCAGTGTTTACAGCTCCACCACTAGTGTAATTTTCCAGATTGGCCCTGTTATCTATTTTGCCTCTATTGTTGTAGCACTACTCTTTGTACCCTTTGGGCAATACAAAGGGTTATTGTCTTTTGACGCTGACTTTGTATTCTTTGCCTACCTGCTTGGAATTGGCAAATTCATGATGATAATCAGCGCCATGGATACGGGTAGCGGGTTTGAGGGGATGGGCGCCAATAGGGAAGCATTGTATTCCATGCTGGTAGAACCTGTTTTTTTCATTCTGATGGGTTCACTTGCCCTGCTTACACACTATTCCTCCTTTTACGACCTGTTTGTGCATATACATTATGGTTCCTACTTGACGTATTTGGTTGCTGCGCTTGGAATTTACCTGCTTCTGCAAATTGCTATGGTAGAAAACAGCCGTTTGCCGATTGATGATCCTAAGACTCATCTTGAACTTACTATGATACATGAGGTGATGGTGCTGGATAACAGCGGATTTGACATGGGTCTTATTAACCTGGCAACAGGATTAAAATTTGCTCTGTATGGAGGATTAATAGCTAACTTTATTTTTCCTGTTGAGTGGCCTTTATATGCTCAAATAGTCTTATTTATCATGGTCAACCTGCTGTTTGCAGTAGCTGTTGGCCTTCTGGAATCTTTCAGGGCCAGGAATAAACTGGCAAAGAACCCGAAGTGGATATTAGTACTCTCTTCTATTTCGCTGATAGTGTTTCTATGTGCTATCGAAATAACTCAAAAGCTTTTATAAAATAATAACCTATGGCTTTTTTATTAATTATACTGTTTGAGTTGTCTCTTCTATATCTGGCGTTTACCGAAAGAGTAAAGCGATTCTTATTCATACTCATGGCTCAGGGGCTCTTACTCTTTGGAATTGCTTACCTGCACCTCAAACAGGTAGACACACTGGAATTTACCTTTATCTTGACGGAGACCATAATCATTAAAGGCCTGTTAGTGCCTATATTCCTTAATCGATTGCGGAAAAGGAACAATTTTGAAAGACTTGCCCATAGCAAATTCCCCTCTTTTGTTTCAATACTGGCGGTATCAGCTGCCATCGCCTTCGGATTTCTGCTAGGCGAAAGAATGCATGACAACGACCTGCAATCCAAATTCTTTTCAGCATCTATAGCTGCCATAATAACAGGGATCTATTTTGTGATAATCCATCGAAACATTCTCACCCATTTAATAGGATACCTGATAATGCAAAATGGAGTATTTCTGTTATCTCTTGCGGTTGGAAACGAATTTCCCTTGATAGTGAATACTGCAATCTTACTGGACATATTCGTTGGGGTACTTGTGCTGGGAATATTTGTTAACCGCATAGGCGACAGGTTTCAACAAATGCATATTGATGAGCTTGCCCAATTAAAGGATTAAATTATGATTGTAGCCTATTTATTATTAGCTGTTGTAACCGGTGGAGCAGTTTATTGTTTCAGGAACAGGGCTGCAACTTCTGTTTTTTATATTGTTGTTTCTTGTCGGCCAGACGGTTTTAACTGTCTATGCTTTTTGTCACTTAAATGAAAGGGATTCAACATATTTTACGTTTGATTCCCTTGGCGTTATCCTTTCTTTCGTTCTTGCATTACTGAGTTTTTGCCTCTTTTTATCACAGTTATATATATCTGGAAAGACATTCAGATACTAAACGAAATAAGAGTTTCTACTATGCAGCGCTGATTATGCTTAGTGCTTCCTTGAACGGGGCGTATTTTGCGGATCATCTTGGGACATTATGGTCATTTATTGAGGCTACAACGTTGTGCGTCGCAGTACTAATATACCATGATCGTACTAATCATGCTTTAGAGGCAACATGGAAATATGTTTTCATCAGTTCTATAGGGCTTGCCATTGCCCTTGTTGCCATATTATGCATTAGTATTGCATCCAGCAAAGAGGGTGTGCCCGACTTAAACTTAAGCAGCATTGTTGCACATGCACAAGGAATGGATACTACATGGATCAAGATTGCTTTTATTCTTTCGCTGGCAGGCTTCAGCTCCAAGATGGGTTTGTTTCCTCTGCATGCAATATGTGTGGATGCCCACACTGTTGCCCCGGCACCGATAAGCGCATTTATTTCCACTACATTGATGAATGTAGGTTTCCTGGGGATTTACCGTATGTACTGTATTGTAGCACAAACCGATGCGCTTCCATGGGCAAACAGAGTACTGATGATAGTGGGCATTATTTCCATGACATTGTCTGCAGTCCAACTGCTCAAGATTAAACACTTTAAGCGCATGTTTGCTTTTTCCAGTATGGAACATATGGGCATTGTTGCCCTGGCCCTTTCAGCCGGAGGTATTGGGTATTATGCTGCCATTTTTCATATAGTGCTTCATTCATTTGCCAAGGCCGGTTTGTTTTATCAGATAGGCCAGGTTTACAGTGTTTACCGCAGCCATTTGATTAAAGAGAGTGGCAATTACATGAAGCTGAACCCTTTAGGGGCGTTAGTGATCATACTGACATTTATCAGCGTTACCGCAATACCTCCTTCCGGTCTTTTCATATCGGAGTTTATGATGTTTAAATCATTGTTTGCAGGAGAACATTATTTTGTTGCAATTGTAGCCTTGTTTCTGCTGACAATCATCTTGTACGTCATTGGAAAGTGCCTGATGCACTTGCTTTACTTCAAGGGAGAAGGAATTGCTACGCTTAAACCGGTTAAATTAAATAACCTTGAAACCCTTTCACAATTCGTTCTTTTAGGATTGATCTTTTATCTTGGAGCAAACCCCCCTGTATTCTTTACAGATTTAATAACAGGAGCTACGGCAATATTAAAATAACTGCAATGACTGAAGATATAGAAAATACCTTAAAAATAAAGAATGGACAGGCGGTTAGCCTTTCTAAAATTCCGGTGCTTGAATATCAGGAATTTTATGCTCTGGTGCTGGATTTACTGCAGACGGAAGATGTCCATTGCGTGAATTACTATGCCTTTCCACATAATGATAATCTGAGATTTATATGCTGTCTGGCTGACGACCGTACACAGGATATTTATCTGTTATCACATATAATGACTACCGGCAGAGGGTTACTGAAATTAGAATCACTCACTAAGTATATTGGTGCATTGCACATTTTCGAACGTGAAATATGGGAAAATTTCGGAATTGAATTTGAGGGTCACCCCTGGCTGAAACCTGTAAGATTTCCACATAACAGATATAACGGGAATTTAAAGGTTAATGATTATCCGTTTTATAAAATAGAGAGTGACGAACTACACGAAGTTGGTGTAGGCCCTATCCATGCCGGTGTGATAGAACCGGGGCATTTTCGATTTACCTGTAATGGCGAAATGGTATTGCATCTTGAAATTCAGCTCGGCTGGCAGCACAGGGGAGTAGAACACCTTTTACTTGAGAAACCAAAACTGCTGCAAAGAACCGTACTGGCAGAAAGCATTGCCGGAGATACAACCATAGGCCATACACTCGCATTTGCACAAGTAATGGAGGGGCTGTCCGGTATTTCAGTAAATAGTCGTTTAGACGCTGAACGTGCCATAGCACTTGAACTTGAGCGGATTGCGGTGCATACAGGCGACATAAGCGCTCTGTGTACCGATGTGGCCTATCAGTTGGGTACTGCAGTTTTCGGCGCTTTGAGAACACCGCTTATCAATTACACTCAGACCTGGTGTGGTAATCGTTTTGGCAAAGGGCTGATACGCACAGGAGGCAGCCATTATTCCTTAACTGATGAGCTTGTTCAAGAACTCAGGAATTTACTGGATGATTTTGAATGGCGTTTCAAAGAAATGGCAGATAAAGCATACTCATTGGTAAGCGTAGAAAACAGGTTTGATGATATAGGTATTGTAACCAACAGACAGGCTAAGCTAATAGGAACTGTTGGGATGGCGGCGAGGATGTCCGGAGTGAAACGTGATATCAGGCACAGTCATCCGTTTGCGTCTTTCAGTGACATTCCATACGTTCCGGTTATGCTTGAAAAAGGAGATGTGTACGCCCGGTATTATTTGCGCAGACTGGAAATAGAAGAGTCAATTAATTACATAAGAAAGGTTTTAGATGAAAAGAGTTGTTTTCTTTCAGAGGCTCTCCTTCCTGTTCCCGAAACGAATCTTAACCTTTCGCCTGTGTCAATATCAGTTTCCATGGTTGAGGGATGGAGGGGCGAGATATGCCACTGCGCAGTTACAGATGAGCAGGGAAAAATAATGCATTACAAGGTTAAAGACCCCTCTATGCACAATTGGAAGGCACTTGAACTTTCGCTGCGGGACCTTGAAATATCGGATTTCCCAATAAACAATAAAAGTTACAACCTCAGTTATTGCGGACATGATCTATGATTAAAGAAACTCAAATATTAACCCATCACGGCAGACAATACATTCCTGACCTAACCGAAGCATGTGTCCCGGCCCCGTTCAGGGGGAGGCCGGTCATAAGCAGTGCAGAAGTAGATGTTAAGGCGCTGATGGAATTGTGTCCTACAGGCGCAATTTCAAAAAATCCAGTTTCAATTCATCTGGGAAGATGTCTGTTTTGTGGCGAATGCGAATTAGCCTTTCCTGAAAAGATAAGATTTACAAACGATCACATAATGGCCACGAATGACAGTAAAAAACTAGTGGTTAGGGAAGGTGAAGAAGGAAGGATTTTACTGGATCCTGATATGATAAGAGAAGAGATTAAACGTGTCTTCAATAGGTCGTTGAAGTTAAGACAAATCTCCGCGGCAGGGGATAATAGTTGTGAACTTGAACTGGGGGCATGCGGTAATCCTAATTTTGATATGGGACGTTTCGGACTTGAGTTTGTAGCATCGCCAAGGCATGCTGATGGTATTGTGATTACGGGGCCGATCTCAGAAAACATGGCCGAAGCTGTACAGATTTGTAACGCAGCAGTACCTTCACCAAAGATCGTGGTGTTGTGTGGAGTGGATGCTATCAGCGGTGGAATTTTTACAGGAAGCCGTGCCCTTAACAGAGAATTTCTACAAGAAGTCCATATAGATCTATATGTACCAGGCAACCCACCCCACCCACTGACTTTTATCAATGGGATATTAGAATTAACAAGAGTGAAACACCTCATACAATAAATTACCGTATATTAATCAGTTGCTGTCAAAGCGGATATTAGGCGTAACTTCATGGATTAAGACCCTACCTTCAAGACCAAGTTTAACGATCCGTTCTTGAATTTCCTGAGTAATTTCGGGGGTTTTTTTCTATTATTTTATAAACAGGATGATCAATAAGGACAATGAAAAAGGGATTTTCTTTGCTAAAATTATCACCCCGACCATGGACACTGAAAACAATAGACAAATTAATTTCAATGCGATTATAAATGTTTTCCCAATTAGAAAGAAAAGGGTGAAGTATAAAACCATTTGGTAATTCCATTTTGCGAAAACCAAAAGCCAGGTCCTCATCGGTTCCCCCAATCAAGTCAATGTAAACGATTTTCTCTTTATGGACGGTGGAAAGACGTTCCATATGTTCATCGGGAATATGATCGTCTGGTATGTTAAGTTTGATACTCAATGTTTTTGAAAACAGCTTTGCATGTTCTTCGATTACTCTTTGAGGAAGATGGCTTAATATCTGTACAATGATATCCTCTGGTATGTCAACTGCATCCGTATTCAACAAGATACGTTTTATATCCTCTTTTGCGGCACCGCAATTTTCATGAGATGAAATACATTTGACTATGTCCCTGTCACGCAAACTCTGGAAATTTTCAATAAATTTGTCTTCAGGGAGAAGAATATCTATATCATGGGAAAATGGGAGCTTGTATCCTGCCTGAGAACATAATTGCTGTAATATTTGATAAGTCGGATCATGTGGAATTCCATATGCATTGCGAGGAAGTAAAATCCCGGATCCCGCCATATGGAGATGATTCCCGACAATACCACCATCCATACAAACCACTTTTCCATCATTTTTCAAAAAGGCATGTAATATTAACGGATGTGCGAATAGATCATTCAGTAACCTCTTAAAGGTATCCGGTGTTACCAATCGAGGAGAAGGAATATGGTTTCGAAAATCCTGGAGAGCTGTCACATCTCGATCAAAAGCCAGGGGGGCAATGTAGGCCTGTTTAGGAGGAGCGTCAGACTGGAATAATTCTGACCCTTTATAAATCTTTCCTGCGGTTGACCAAAGCTTGAAAATACTCATTAATCACCTTTTTATATGAAATTATAGCAAAAATGTAGCTTAACTACCGGGTTCAAATCTAGTGTCCATTATGTAATACATATCCTCTTCCACATCAATAAGAAAACTATCTTGTTCAGGATGCGTGCCCATCCTATTTATAGTACCTGTCTCAATGTCATACACAGC
>CAXGMX010000014.1:0-17786 GCA_964010955.1 uncultured bacterium | reverse complement strand
ACGGCATTTAAGGACTTCTCATTATCGGCATCAATTTGCATACTTCCACTCCATACATTATAACCATCCTTCCTGATTTCCACTTTATGTTTACCAGGAGTAACAGGTCTTACGATAATTTCTGGAGTTGTGCCAGCTTTTTCACCGTCTATATATATAGTAGCGTTTGCAGGTTCACTATCTATCATTATGGAACCAGTCTTTAGTTGAAGCGCTGCTGTCAGAACTATTTCTTTATCTGCCACAACATCTATACTTTCACTCCAGACTTCATACCCCTCCATCCTGACTTCCACCTCATGTGTGCCGGGAACAACAGATTCCAAAACAACAGGAGTTGTGCCAACTTTCTTACCGTCTAAATATATCCTTGCGTTTGCAGGTTCACTTTTTATGCTGATAGAACTGGATTTTATTTGAAGCGCTGCCGTTATAGTATTTTCTTTATCTGCTACAACATCAACACTTTCACTCCATATTTCATAACCGTCCATCCTGACCTCAATTTCATGCTTTCCGATGGTAACAGATTTAGTAATACCGGGAGTTATACCGGCATCATTACCATCGATAAATATATTTGCTTTCGACGGCTTGCTTTTGATACTGATCGTAGTGGTCTTTATTTGAAGCGCTGCTGTCAGGGTGTTATCATTGCCTGCCTCAATATCAACAATCTCACGCCATGTTTCGTACCCGTCCCTCCTGACTTCTACGGTATATTTGGCTGGTTTCAGACCAGTCAGGTTTTCAGGAGTAGTACCTACCTCTTTACCATCAAGAAATATGCTTGCCTTTGTCGGTTCACTCTTTATGTTTATAGAACATGTTTTAATTTGAAGTATCGCAGTTAAGGCATTTTCTTTGTCTGCCTCAACATCTACACTCTTACTCCAGGATTCGTACCCATCCATCCTGACTTCAATCTTATGCGCGCCGGGATCGACTGATTTCAGAATAACAGGAGTTGCGCCGGCATCTTCGCCATTTAAAAATATCTTTGCCTTTGGGGGTCTGCTTTTTACGCTGATTGAACCTGTCTTCTTTTGAAGCACTGCCGTCAGGGTATTTTCACTATCCGTCTTAACATCTACAATTTCAGTCCAGAGTTCATATCCGTCCATCATGACTTCTACGGTATATTTGGCTGGTTTCAGACCAGTCAGGTTTTTCAGGAGTAGTACTTACCTCTTCGCCGTCTAAATATATCACTGCACCCGATGGATTACTGTTTATTGAAATTGAAGTGGTTTTTATTCGAAGTCTTACAGTCAGGGATTTCTCTTTGTCTGCCTCAATATCTACACTTTCACTCCATGTTTCATAGCCGTCCTTCTTGACTTCAACCTCATGCGTACCGGAGTCAATGGATTTTATAATACCGGGAGTTATACCAACATCTTCACCGTCTATATATATTCTTGCATTTGAAGGTTTACTGTTTATACTGACAGAACCGGACTTTATTTGAAGTGCGGCTTTTAAGATGCTCTCTTTTCCAATTTTTACCTTTGTACTCTTGCTCCAGACTTCATATCCGTCCAACTTGACTTCTACATTATATTTTCCCGGATCTAAGACAGATATGGTTTCAGGGGTAGTGCCAACCTCTTTACCGTTTAAAAATATGTGAGCTTTTGTAGGCTCACTGTCTATCATAATAGAACCGGTATTTAAGCTTAGGGCGGCTGTTACGGTATTTTCTATATTTGCTTTTACATTTACTCTTTTTCCCCACGTTCTATATCCGTCCATCTTGATTTCCACGTTATATTTGCCGGATTTTAAGTCAGTTAAGGTTGCAGGGGTAATGCCAACTTCTCTGTCATCTATGTATACCATTGCCATTGAAGGATTACTTTCAATCGTGAAGGTACCAGTCATCAACTGAAGTGCTGCTGTTATAGCGTTTCCCTCACCTACCTTGATATTCACAATTTCACGCCAAACTTCATATCCTTCCTCTCTGATTTCCACCACATGTGTACCAAGAACACCAGATTTTATAATATCAGGAGTATTGCCAATATAATCGCCGTCTAAATATATCTTTGCATTTGCAGGCTCACTATTTACACTGAAAGAGCCTGTTCTCATTCGAAGTACAGGTGTCAAGGTCTTTTCTTTTTCTGCTTCAATTTCTACAATCTCACTCCACACATCGTAACCATCCATTCTGACTTCTATCTCATGAGTACCGGGAGAAACAGACTTTAATATAGCAGGGGTAATGCCAACTTCTTTGTCATCCAAATATACTTTTGCTTTCGCAGGTTTACTCTCTATATTGATAGAACCTGCCTTCATCTGAAGTTCTGCGGTCAAGGTTTTCTTCAAATCTGCCTCGATATCCACAGTTTCACTCCATAATTCATATTCATCCATGCTGACTTCTACTGTGTATTTGCCGGGGTTTAAATCAGTTAAGGTTTTGGGAAGCGTGCCAATGTCTTCACCATTTAAAAATACTTTTGCTTTGGACGGATTGCTCTTTATGCTGAGAGAACCTGTTTTCAATTTAAGCGCTACCGTTAATGAGGTTTCTTTATCTGTCTCAACAACTACATTTTCACTCCATGCCTCGTAACCATCCATCTTGACCTCTACTTCATGCTGATCCGGAATAATAGACAATAAAGTATCAGGAGTTGTACCGGCTTTTTCACCATCTAAATATATATCTGCGTTTGGAGGTGTGCTTTCTATTAAGATAGATCCGGTTTCTACTAGAAGTAATGCTGTTAAGACTTCCTCTTTGCCTACATTTACTTTTACACTCTTCTTCCACTTTTCATGTCCCTTCATCCGTACTTCTACCTCGTGTGTACCCGGGGCAATGGATCTTATAGTATCAGGAGTTTTGCCAACCTTCTTGCCATCTAAATATATAGTAGAGTTTGCAGGCTCGCTGTTTATTTTGATCGCACCTGTAGTTATTTGAAGTACTGCTGTTAATGCCTTGTTTTTATCTGCTTTGACATTTATCTCCTTGTGCCATACTTCATATCCATCCATCTTGACTTCTATCTCATGAATACCGGGAGTAGCAGATATTAAGGTGTCTGGAGTTGTGCCAATTTCTTCACCGTCTAAATATACAGTAGCGTTTGCAGGTACACTATCGATCATTATAGAACCGATTTTTGATTGGAGTACGGCAGTTAAGGACTTCTCCTTGTCAGCATCAATTTCCATACTTCCATTCCATACATTATATCCATCCTTCCTGATTTCCACTTTATGTTTACCAGGAGTAACAGGTCTTATGATAATATCAGGAGTAGTTCCAATTCTTTCACCGTCTAAATATATGGTAGCATTTGCAGGTTCACTATCTATCATTATGGAACCAGTCTTTAGTTGAAGTGTTGTTGTCAGTATTTTTTCAATATTAGTCTCGACATTTATACTCTCACTCCAAACCTCATATCCGTCCATTTTGAGTTCCAGCATGTATTCTCCAGGCATCAAATCAGTTATGGTTGCAGGGGTAATACCAATTTCTTCACCATCTAAATATATAGTTGCGTTCGCAGGCTTACTTTTGACATTGATAGAACCCGGTTTTGCCAGAAGTACTGCCTTTAAGGCATAGTCATTATACGCTTCGACGTCTACAATCTCGCCCCAATCTTCATATCCATCCATTCTGGCTTCCAGCAAATGTTTGCCGGGGAGAATATTCTTTATGATTTTGGGTGTCTTGTCAATCTCTTTACCGTCTAAAAATATTCTTGCATTTGTAGGCGCACTCTCAATACTGATAGTTCCTGCCATCATTTGAAGTGCTACTGTTAAAACATTTTCCTTGTCTGCTTCAACCTCTACAACCTCACTCCAGATTTCATAACCTTCCATCCTGACTTCCACCGCATATTTCCCGGGTATCAAGCCGGCTATGGTATCAGGAGTCGTACCAACTTCTTCACTGTCTATATATATTTTTGCATCTGTAACATCACTAATAATATTGATAGAACCGGTCTTTAACTGAAGTACTGCTGTTATAGCCTTCACTTTATCTGGCTTTATATTTACCTGCTTATTCCAAACTTCGTAACTGTCCATCCTGACCTCGACCTCATGCGTACCGGGAACAATAGACCTTAAAGTTTCAGGAGTTTTGCCAACTTCTTCACCATCTAAATATACCACTGCATTTGAAGGTTTACTCTCTATCGCGATAGAGCCGGTCTTTGTTTGAAGTATTGCAGTTAAAGTTTTCTGCTTATCTTCCTCGACATCCACAATCTCGCTCCACACCTCATATCTATCCATCTCGACTATTATCTCGTGTTTACCGGAGATGATGTACCATAATGTGTCAGGTGTTATGCCAACCTCTTCACCGTCTAAGGATATCACTGCTTTTGTCGGTATACTCTCTATCTTGATAGAACCGGTCTTTAGTTGAAGTGCTGCCATTAAGACCGATTCCTTACCCGGGTCAACCTCAACAACCTGATGCCAGGTGGCATATCCATCCAACTTGACTTCCACCGTATGTTTGCCAGGTGTCAAATCAGTTATGGTCTCAGCGGTAGTGCCAACATTTTTGCCATTTAAATATATCTTTGCTTTCGTAGGTTCACTTTCGATCAAAATAGAACTGGTCCTTAGTTGAAGTAGTGCTGTCAGGACCTTCTCTTTGCCCGCCTCTACATCTACAATCTCGCGCCAAACTTCATATTTATCCATCTTGAGTTCCATCTCATGCGGACCAGGGGTGATATATCTGCAACTTTCAGGAGTCGTACCAACTTCTTCACCGTCCAAGAAAATCCTTGCTTTTGCAGGCTCACTTTCTATCAGAATAGAACCTGTCAGTATCTGAAGGGCAGCGGTTAATGTATTCTCTCTATTTGCTTTTACCATTATACTCTTGCTCCAAACTTTATATCCAGCCATCTTAACTTCCACCAAATGCTTGCCAGGGATGATGGACTTTAAAGTATCAGGAGTGATACCAACTTCGTCGCCATCTAAATATATAGTGGCATTCGTCGGTTCGCTTTCAACCAGAACAGAACTGGTTTTGATTTGTAGTGCTGCTATCAGTAACTTTTCTTCATCAGCTTCAACCTCTACGCTCTGACGCCAGACTTCATACCCATCCGCCCTGACCTCTACCGTATGTATGCCACAGACAGGCCTTAAGGTGGCAGGAGTTTTGCCAGCCTCTTTATCGTCTAAATATATCTTTGCGTTCGCAGGCTCACTCTTTACCAAAATAGTTCCGGTCTTTAATTGAAGTGCAGCAGTTAAGGTTTTCTCCTTATCTGCATGGACTTCTACATTCTCACGCCAGGTATCATATCCATCCATCCTGACTTCTACCTCATGTATGCCCCGGACAGGCTTTAGAGTAACGGGTGTATTGCCAACCTCTTTACCGTCTAAATATATTTTTGCATTTGTTGGCTTGCTTTTTATAGTGACAGTGCCGGATTTTGCTCTAAGTGTTGCAGTTAGAGTTTTTCTGACATCAGCTTCAATCTCTATGCTTTCACGCCAGATTTCATACCCATCCATCCTGACCTCGACCTCATGCGTACCGGGGATAATATATCTTAAAGTATTAGGAGTAGTGCCAACCTTATCACCATCTAAATATATTCTTGCGTTTGTCGGTTCGCTATTTATCACAAGAGCTCCGGTCTTCACTTGAAGTTCTGCGGTTAATGCCTTTTCTTTGTCTGCAACAACATTCAACCTCTCACGCCAAATCTCATACCCTTCCAGCCTGATTTCTACCTCATGTGTACCAGGTTCGATAGACCGTATAATATCAGGAGTGATGCCAACTTCCTTACCATCTAAAAATATCTTTGCTTTTGAAGGCCTACTCTTCATTATGATTGATCCTGCCTTTGTATGGAGTACTGCCGTTAAAGTCTTTACTGCATCTGCCTCAGTCTCTATGCTTTCACGCCAAACTTTGTATCTGGCCTTCTTGATTTCCAATGTGTGTTTGCCTGGCTTTAAATCCGTTACGGTTTCAGGAGAGGTACCAACAACCTTACCATCTAAATATATCTTTGCATTAGACGGCTCACTATCTATCATGATAGACCCGGTCTTCATTTGAAGTACAGGTGTTAAAGTATTTTCTTCACCTATCTTGACATCTACACTCTCACTCCAGACTTCATATCTATCCTTCCTTACTTCCACCTCGTGCCTGCCGGGGGTGACAGTCAGTAAAGTGTCAGGAGTAGTACCGACCTCTTTGCCATCAAGAAATATTCTTGCCTTTACCGGTTCACTCTTTATGCTGATTGAGCCGGTATTTATTTGAAGTTCTAATGCTACGGACTTCTTCTTGTCTGTTTCAACCTTCACACTCTTACTACTAACATCATACCCGTCCTTCCTGACTTCCACTTCGTGGGAACCAGTAGCAACAGATTCCAGGATATCAGGAGTAGTACCAACCTCTTTACCATCTAAAAATATTCTTGCATTCGACGGCTTACTCTTTACGCTGATAGAGCCTGTTTTCAATTGAAGTATTGCTGTTAAAACCTTCTCTTTGTCTCCTTCAACATCACAAACTCACTCCAGACTTCACAACCATTCTTCCTGACTTCCACCTCATACGTATCAGGTGCTATAGACCTTATAATATTAGGAGTAGTGCCAATTTCTTCACCATCTAAAAATATTTTTGCATTTGACGGCTCACTCTCTATCATTAGGGAGCCTGCCTTGATTCGAAGCACTGCTGATAAAGTATTCTTCTTGTTTTCCTTGACATTTACCCTCTTGCTCCAGACTTCGTATCTATCCAGCTTGAGTTCCACCTCATGCGAGCCGGAGACGGGAGACTGTATAGTATCAGGAGTAGTGCCAACCTCTTTACCATCTAAAAATATTCTTGCGTTTGCCGGCTCACTTTTTATGCTGATAACACCTGTTTTCACTTGAAGTACTGCGGTTAAGGTTTTCTTTCTGCCGCCCTCAACTTCCACACTCTCACTCCAGACTTCATAACCATTCATCCTGACTTCCACTGTATATTTACCTGGCTCTAAACCGGTTATGGTTTTGGTAGTTATGCCGACTTCATTGCCATCCAGATATATTCTTGCCTGAGAAGGTTCGCTTTTTACACAGATTGAACCGTAAATTTGTACATCTGCTCCCAGGTACTTTAAGTACTTATATGCGGAGGTTATTGACTTATCAACTAACACCTTCTTAATTGGCACGACCGAACCTCTCTTTCAGCAATTTCATTTTCTCTATATTCAAAAGTCTATTTATCCAAAATACGGCTTGCTCTGAAATAATGTTTTTGGGATTCAAGCTTACATATAATTTATTGACAACACTGTTTACTGTTCCTACTGTAGTCTTCTTTCTATCAGCACATTTTCAATACTAAGTAACTCTTTCAGGTTCTTTTTTTTATGCAATATCGTCCAAAAGTGTTTGCTAATTACCTTTGCTGTAATTTTCAATGACATATGATTGCTTCCGAGACGTTTACTTTTGTTTCAAAGAGTACAACAAAGCGGAGTGGCTTTTTCTCTTCTGCAGTCTGTTTAATCGGGGACAAAAAATTTATAAATGATATGATTAAGACATGCGATAAAATGTATTTGCTCATAACGCCTTCAGTAAATATTCATCTTTGATTACAGCATTCAGGATAAGTGATCATGATTGACAGTGGGATAAAAAATTATATACTCAAATAAGAATTATGCAAGACTTTTATAGTAACTCATTTATGTGAACTCTGACCGCATATTAACTGCCAGAATCTATTACATTTTCAGCGCTGTCATTGTTTTCTTGTGCGTCTGATTGTCTGGTTTTTGAAGCGATTTTTTTCTTTTTTGCACATTTTGCCCTTTTTCTCTTCCGATTCCTGATCTTTTCAACACGAAGACTCTCTTCCTTGACAAATCCTTTCTGCATACGTTCTATTTGATCTAAAAGATGACGGCGTGCAAGAAAGCGATTGAGAGCTTGAGAACGCTCTTGCTGGCATTTTACTATTATGTTTGTGGGAATATGACGAAGGCTTACACAGGAAGATGTCTTGTTCGTTTTCTGGCCTCCAGGGCCGAAGCACGAATAAACGTCTCTTCGATATCGTCTTCACAAATATTCAGTTCTTTCATACGTTGCAGAAGTGCCTGTTCTTTTCTTGAAGATACCTTAAATATTGACATAATATGATTCCCACTGTTATTTTAGTATGCATAGTTTAGCATAAAATCTGGAAAATTACATTATTTTCAAATTGATGTACAATTTAATGAATAAGTTTATAGTTGGTGCACTGAAAAATATGTATAATGTGTCAGTATATCACTGGTTACAGGGATATATTAAAAGGTTGAACAACTATATTGGCGTGTAGAAATAGTTTAAGAAAGGTAATGGAAAATATGAAAGGATTTTGGGTTATCGTAATCATGATAATTATACTTGTGCCGCTTTTTATGCTTTCTCGCTACTTGGAAAAGGGTATTGAAATGGGAGAGGATGACATAGTTTTACCGGTTTTAGATGAAGAGGAGAATGTTCTTTATGAAAGTGCGTCTAAGTTCAGGATGCATATGAAGTTTCTGGATGAATATGATGATGCATTGGCTGTTGCAATTGAAAGTCAAAATTGGGATGACATAAGTAAATACGCCATGTTGCTCAAGAATACTTCACCTTTAATCTTTACAGGCAAGAGGAAGGTGGAATTGCCAAAGGAATTTGTTTTGTTAGATACCTCCTTTCACTTCCAATCGCTTGCAGTAGTAGAGGCATCCGAATCAAGGGAAATGGTCAGCTTGAATATAGAATACGAAAAACTACAGCAAACATGTGACGATTGTCATGAAAAATACAAGAAGAAAAAATAGGAAGTGGGATTATAAAAAGACGGCAAGAAGAACACCGGCGGCGACTGCAGAACCAATTACACCCGCAACATTTGGGCCCATTGCATGCATAAGCAGGAAATTATGAGGATCCTCGTCCAGCCCTACCTTGTTAGAGACCCTGGCTGCCATGGGAACAGCCGAAACACCGGCGGACCCGATAAGAGGATTGATCTTGTTGGTTGAGAAAAAATTCATGACCTTTGCCATGATAACGCCGGATGCGGTACCGAAAGAGAATGCAAAAAGACCGAGCACAATAATACCAAGTGTCTCAAGGTTGAGAAACTTGTCTGCAGATAGCTTGCTACCAACTCCAAGGCCAAGGAAGATCGTAACTATATTGATGAGTGAGTTTTGTGTAGTGTCACTCAATCGCTTGACCACGCCTGATTCGCGCATAAGGTTTCCAAACATCAGGAAGCCAATAAGGGGCGCCGCTGACGGTAGCAGCAATGCACAGAGAACGATAACAACTATCGGGAAAATGATTTTCTCCCGTTGAGATACATATCTTAGCTGCGACATCTTGATCTTGCGTTCACTTTTAGTGGTGAACAGTTTCATGATAGGGGGCTGAATTATTGGAACCAGCGCCATATATGAATAGGCCGCAACGGCAATGGAACCAAGCAGTCTCGGGCTTAGTTTTGAGGCCAGAAAGATCGATGTAGGCCCGTCTGCACCTCCGATAATGGCGATAGAAGAAGCATCTTTGAGAGAAAAGTCAATACCGGGAACATATTTGGCTAGGAGTATGGCTCCGATCAGGGTTGAAAAGATACCAAACTGGGCTGCTGCTCCCAGTAATGTGGTGCGGGGGTTTGCAAGCAACGGTCCGAAGTCAGTCATAGCACCAACTCCCATGAATATTATAAGGGGGAAGATGCCTGTCTTTATACCGGCGTCATATACATATCGAATTATTCCGCCTTCGTCATTAATAAAGGCAAGAGGGATATTACAGAGAATGGCTCCCATACCAATGGGAATTAAGAGAAGGGGCTCAAACTGTTTGGAAATACCGAGATATATGAGGAGTAATCCAACACCGATCATGAGCACTCTTCCCACGCCTTCTGTCCAATCAATAGCATTGTTGAAAATCAGTGCATATAGACCGGTACTTTCCACCAAATTCTTGAAAACCCTTATGAGAGATAGTTCACCGGCACCTTTTTCGATCTCTGTAGATTGAACAATAATATTCTGTTTTTCTATTTTGAGAAGAGTTGCTCCTGCTGGTATCGGAGTAAACTTCTTATAAAGGTCTTTGTTAATATAGGTAATTTCACCAGTAACACCAGAGGTGACAGTAATCTTGTTATGGCTTTTATCTACTATTAGGGCAATGAAATCGCCTTCCCTGATCTTATCGCCTATCTTAAACTCAGCACCATTTCTTGTTGATACATTGAGGAGTGTTACGTCTGATGGGATTGTTACTGTCACTATATCCCCGGAAGTAGTAGAATATTCCTGAGCATTTACTGTACTTGCCAGTGAAAAGAATGTAATAAAAAGAAGTGAGATTAATCGCATAATAATCAAGTTAACAGGACGCACCCGCCAAAAGACACGTTGCCCGCCAAAAAGCAAGTCGGGTAAACCCGCCGGCTATTCCGTTCGCCTGCCCGACTGTGTCGTTCGGGCGGGGACGGGGGCAGGGTTATCCGCAGATAATTAACATAAAATGACAAGAAAAGGCACTTATTCTATCATAGCAAGCGTGTCACCATGATTAACATTGTCTCCTACAGCTACCTCAATTGCAATGATCTTACAGTCTTTTGGAGCCTTAACAGGAGACTCCATCTTCATAGCCTCAAGGACAAGAATAGTTCTCCTTCTTTTACCGTATCTCCCACTTCCGCTTCGATATGCGTAACTGAGCCCGGCATGCTGGCAACAATTGGTTCACCCTTAATAGTTATCGTTGGCGCAGACGGTGTTTGTGTGATTGCCTGGATAGCTCCGGTACCCTCGGCAACGGTAACATTAAATGATTTGCCGTCAACTGTTACGGTATAATTTTCAGAGCATTTTGTGCCTGTGGTCTGTACAGGCGCAGTCTTGGTTTCAGCTTCATTAGAAATTTTTCTGATATTCTCTTTCATTTTTCCCTGTAGAAATTCAATACCTTTTTCTCCACAGGCGTACGTAATGAAAATATTTTCGTCTGTAACCTCTATACCGTTTTCTTGAAGTTTTTTTGTGGCCACCGGGATTCCGGGTTCAAGGATTTCAAGTGGATGGCCATCGAAGGGCTTCTTGCCCAATTGTTTCTCTGCCAGTTTCACGATTTCCGGATCAGGCCTTGAAGGGGTACTGCCAAAATAACCAAGCACCATGTCACCGTAACCTTGCGTAATCTTTTTCCATTTACCAAGAGTTACATTTGCATAGGCCTGTTGAAAATAGAACTGTGATACCGGTGTAACAGAAGTAGCAAATCCACCTTTTTGTACGACATCAGTCATCTCTCTAATAACCTGTGGATAGAGATGAAGTGTTCCAGTATCACGCATCATCATGGTATTTGCTGTCAACGCTCCACCCGGCATTGGTGAAAGCGGAATAATTGGAGAAACCTGTTTTGCCTCTATTGGAATAAAATAATCTTTCATGCATTCTTCAAAAACTTTTTCTGCTTCAACAATCTTCATTATATCTACATCAATCGTCCACTCCATGCCTTTAAGTGCATGCCACATTGAAATAATATCAGGCTGGCTTGTGCCTCCGCAGACCGGGCTCTTCGCAAGGTCGATACCAAAATTGTCGTTTTTTGTAGCGCCTCCCTCAATTGCGCCTAGATAGCAGGATACCCCTACTCCGGCAGTATCGTGGGTATGGTACCAGAGCAATACATCGTCTCCCAGAAGCTTTCTGGCGCCTACAAATGTATCATACACTTTCTGTGGATTAGCAGTACCACTGGCATCCTTAAAACATATAGAATCATAGGGAAGCCCTGAATCCAGAATGGTTTTCAGGCGATGGAGATAGAATTCGGCGGTATGTGCATGTTCACATTCTTCAGGCAGGTCCATCAGGGTTATGCATACCTGATGGTGAAGGCCAGCTTCAGTTATACACTCGCCTGAATACTCAAGGTTTTGAATGTCATTGAGGGCATCAAAGTTACGTATAGTAGTCATACCATGTTTCTTAAAGAGAGTCGCATGAAGCTTGATAATGTCTTTAGGCGATTGTGACAGGGCGACAACGTTAATACCCCTGGCCAGCGTCTGGAGATCTGCATCAGGTCCTGCAATCTTCCTGAAGTTGTCCATCATATGAAAAGCCGATTCGTTGCAGTAAAAGAAAAGAGATTGAAATCTGGCGCCGCCGCCGGCTTCCATATGCGTAATCCCAGCTTCTACAGTAGCCTCTACCGCAGGCATGAAATCCTGAGTAAGCACACGTGCACCATAAACAGATTGGAATCCATCCCTGAATGAAGTGTCCATGAACCTGACTTTCTTCACAATAATTACCCTTTCATTTAAATATATATTTTCTGAGAATAAATAACCGGACTCAATTTAGATTTTATAAAAAACGCATCAATCCTGATATTCATGTGCTTCTGAATGCATGAACGGCGGCAGATATGACTGCTGACTGTGTGCCTAGGTCTCCTCCTGTATCAATACTTTTCTTTTTCTTACTCCTGCGTGCAAGCTCTTCTTCGGCCAGTGCAGCTTGTTCCCTGCTGGTATGTCCACGGGTACAATATGCAAGCAAAGACATGGCCAGGTTCAAAAGCACTAGAAAAATGAATACAACGCTCATACCTACAAACATAAGCATAAATGCATTGCCGATCATTAATTATCCCTCTTAAGGTATAAATTATTAAAAACTATTTCTCCGGAATTGAGACTGATAATACCTCGTTTTTCACATTCAAAAAGCAATGTTCCGTCATCATTCAGGTCGATTATTCTTCCTGAATATGATTCCTTTTTTACGTCTGTAAAAACGATTTGTTCATTTATAAATGCCAATCTTTTCTTTAACTCCAGCCGGTTTTGTGTAAATCCACTCTGGCAGAGTACATTAAAGCAATTAATTATTATTTCAAGGAGTTTTTTTAACAGTTCAATCCGTATAACTTTTTGGCGCAATTCACAGCGAAGCGATGTAGCAGGAATGCCTACGAAGGCGAGGGATTTCTCCATACTGTTTACGTTAAGGCCTATTCCCAGTATCCCGTATACATTCTTATTCGATTCAACAACTTCACACAGTATACCTGATATTTTTTTTCCTGTACAAGCACGTCGTTCGGCCATTTTACAGATGGCTTCAAACCGTAAACTTCCAGCAACTGGGCGACAGAAAGAGCTGCAATCTGCGTAATATTCTGCCTGAGTTTATGCTCCAGTGACGTAAGCGGCAACAGGACCGAAAATGTGAGATCCTGACCGGGTACAGAATTCCATACTCGAGTAAAACGTCCCCTCCCATGCGTTTGCTCATTGGCCCAGATAACCGAATAATCCGCCAGGGTTGAGCAATGCTGTCTTAAAAATTCATTGGTCGAATCCAGGCTTGCATACTTGTATATTGTGTACACCACTCCGTCAGGTTTAGTGATTTCCAGTTTCAGCTCTTTTTCCATAAAAGTGTAGTCTCCAAACCATGTCCTGAATGATCTTGAACTGGTTTCAGGACAAGACCTACGAATTCAGGGAGATAATATAGCCTTTAGCAGCAGAAAGTAAAATTCTATTTAAGTACTTGTGGCGTTGTTCTCTGACGCTTACGGTCATGTTCCCTCAATAATTTCTTCCTGAGACGAAAGGTTTTAGGCGTAATTTCTATAAGCTCGTCATCTTCAATGTATTCTAATGCCATTTCCAGCGTCAAATCCCTGGGAGGTGAAAGTTTAATTCCCTTATCCGCCGTAGCTGATCTCATATTTGTAGCCTTTTTGGCTCGGCACACGTTTACGGCTATATCATTTTGTTCGCAATGTTCACCTACGATCATGCCTTCGTAAACTTTATCGCCCGGTTTGGCAAACATAATCCCGCGGTCGCGTAAGCCGTCAAGGGCATACGCCGTCACATCTCCATTTGACATAGAGACTATGACACCCTGGGACCGGTGTGGAATGTCCCCCTTGAAATACTCGTATTCGTAAAAGTTGTGATACATGATGGCGGTTCCCTGTGTGGAACTGAGAAGTCTCAGTCTTAATCCAACCAATCCACGGGAAGGAAGTTTGAAATCAAAATTTATCCGTCCGTTGTTTTCCCGCATGTTCAACATTTCTCCCTTTCTTAACCCCAGCAATGAAATAACCTGTCCATCGAATTCCTTTGGTACATCAACTACAAGGAACTCTACGGGTTCGGCCTTTTTCCCATTAATTTCCTTGTATATAACCTTTGGTTTTGAAACCTGTAGTTCATATCCCTCTCTCCTCATATTTTCAATCAAAACAGAAAGATGCAGTAATCCTCTCCCCGCTACATGAAACGACTCACTGGAATTAGTATCGTGTACTTTTAATGAGACATTTGAACGTAATTCTCTATATAACCTTTCCCTCAAATTACGGCTTGTTACATACTTCCCGTTCCGGCCTGCAAATGGGGAGCTGTTCACTGAAAACAACATTGATAAAGTAGGCTCGTCAATGCTTATGATGGGAAGCGGTTTAGGGCCATTTACATCTGCGAGGGTATCGCCAATTTCCACGTTTTCTATTCCTGTAACAGCTACTATGTCACCTGCAGTTGCCTTCTGTACACTTTCTCGGCCTAAGCCGGAGAAAGAGAAGACGTCTCCTATTCTTTCATTACACTTTTCTCCATCCCTTTTAAGCCATGCTACATTACTGCCGGAATCTATACTTCCATTTATAATCTTTCCGATTCCTATCCTGCCTACGTAATCGTTATAATCCAGCGCCTGTACAAGCATCTGGAATGGTTCGTCCGGATTTGCCGTTGGCGGAGGGATGTGTTTTATAATAGCCTCCAGTAGTGGTGTCAGATCATTGCTTTTCTGCTCCACTTCAAGTTTTGCATATCCATCTCTTGCGCTGGCGTATACTACGGCAAAGTCTAACTGTTTATCGTCGGCATTTAAGTCTACAAACAGGTCAAATATTTCATCAAGGACATCATTTGGCCTCCCGTCAGGCCTGTCAATTTTGTTGATTACTACAATAGGTTTGAGGTGATAGCCTAATGCCTTCTGTAATACATATCTCGTCTGCGGCATAGGGCCTTCGTAAGCATCCACCAGGAGAAGTACGCCTTCTGCCATTTTTAGAGTGCGCTCCACTTCACCTCCAAAGTCCGTATGGCCCGGAGTGTCAATAATGTTCAATTTAATCCCTTTGTATTGGATTGAAAAGTTCTTTGCGACTATGGTTATGCCGCGTTCTCTTTCCTGATCCTGAGAATCCATTACTCGTTCGACAACTTGCTGGTTTGAGCGAAAGACTCCGGTCTGTTTTAACATTTGATCAACTAACGTTGTTTTTCCATGATCCACATGGGCGATGATGGCAATATTCCTGATGTTTTCTATTTCCACAATTACTTTTTTCCGTTTCTTTGATTGGCTAAAGGCCTGGCCTTTGCAACACTTGATTAATGTAAAGATTAAAATTCTGAAAACTGCATTCTTTAGTAACTTGCGTTGTGGGCAGGCCACAAAATGTAAAGACATTATTGTAGTAATATTTTGGAAATATTATAGTAAAAAATCTAAAATGAAAGTTTCTAAGTTAAACTTGAAGGAAGAATTGGATGAAAATAGTAGTTGAAATTATAAGCACCTTCGTATAAATTCCTTTCGACTGGCCACGGTATTTAGATGAACCGTCCTGGCCCGGACGGAATAATCTTATCAGCATATGCTGAAACTGATTATAAAATAAGGATGGAGCCTGAGGACATTCTGGAAGTCTTGAAGGCTGCAAGATAAGCCTAGGAAAAGTATAAATAGACAATTTATTGGATAAATGTATACTATTGTGATATTTAATAGTAATTAATTATAAAGAGAATACAAAATGGATGTTACGAAAATATTTGGGACGAATGTATTTAATGATGAGGTGATGAAAAAAAGATTGCCGAGGGAAACATATAAATTGCTCAAGGAAACGATTGATAAGGAAATCCCTTTAGCGGGAGAGGTTGCAGATGTTGTTGCAAGTGTTATGAAAGACTGGGCAATTGAAAAAGGAGCGACTCATTATACCCACTGGTTTCAACCATTGACGGGGAGCACGGCGGAGAAGCATGATTCCTTTATTTCGCCAACGGCGCAGGGTGGAGTAGTTATGGAATTTTCAGGTAAACAACTTAATAAAGGCGAACCTGATGCGTCAAGCCTTCCAAGCGGTGGGCTCAGGGCTACCTTTGAGGCACGAGGATATACTGCCTGGGATTGTACGTCTCCCGCATTCCTTAAGGAGGATGCTGCCGGAGATGTCACACTTTGTATTCCAACTGCGTTTTGTTCATATACGAGTGAAGCATTGGATAAAAAAACACCCTTACTACGTTCAATGTCTGCTGTTTCACAGCAATCGCTTCGTGTTTTACGTGCGCTGGGGAATAAAACTGTCAGGAAAGTTACCGCAAACATTGGTGCTGAGCAGGAGTATTTCCTGGTAGACAAAAAATTCTTTGAAAAAAGGTTAGATTTAATTGTTGCAGGGAGAACGATTTTCGGTGCACCCGCACCGAAAGGGCAGGAGATGGAGGACCACTATTTCGGACAGATCAAGGATCGTATAGCAGATTTTATGAAGGATCTGGATAAGGAATTATGGAAACTGGGGGTTGCTGCTACAACAAAACATAATGAAGTAGCTCCATCACAATTTGAAATGGCGCCAATATTTACATCGGCAAATATAGCGGCAGATCATAATCAACTTGTTATGGAAATATTACAGAAAGTTGCTATCAGGCGTAATCTTGTCTGCCTTTTGCATGAAAAACCCTACGCAGGAGTAAATGGTTCCGGGAAACATACGAACTGGTCATTGAGTACTAACGACGGTACGAATTTACTTGAGCCCGGTAAGACGCCGCATGAAAACGCTCAGTTTTTGCTTTTTATCTGTGCACTTATTGGTGCTGTTGACCGCCACGCAGATATAATACGCAGGTCCGCGGCAAATTCAGGTAATGATCATCGCCTTGGAGGTAATGAAGCCCCACCGGCAATTATTTCGATCTTTATGGGTGAAGAATTGACAGAAATTCTTGAGACTATTGCGAAAGGGAAGAAGGCAAAGTCAAAAGCGTCCACTACTCTTGAGGTAGGAGTTGATACTCTACCGCATCTTCCAAAGGATAATGCCGACAGGAACCGGACATCACCGTTTGCATTTACCGGCAATAAATTTGAGTTTCGTATGGTTCCCTCATCAGCTTCCATTTCCAGGCCGTGTATTGTTTTGAATACAGTAGTCGCGGAAGCACTTGATGAAATTGCAACCAGGCTTGAGAAGGCAAAGGATATTCATAAAGAGACCGCATCCATTATAAGAGATACGATGAGAGAGCATGGGAGGATTATCTTTAATGGGAACAACTATTCTGATGAATGGGAGAAAGAAGCAAAAAAGCGGGGATTACCGATTATTCGTAATACCGTAGAAGCACTGAAAACTTTTCCGGGGAAAAAATCTGTTGGATTGTTTCAAAAATATAAAGTGCTTTCAAAAGGAGAAGTACGCGCCAGGTATGAAATTTATCTCGGGCAATATTCAAAGCAGATTAATATTGAAGCAAACGCGGCACTTGACATGGTGAAGAGTTTATATATTCCGGCAGTTATAACATTTACAAATGAGCTTGCCGAGACGATAGAAAAGCTGGAAGCTGTGAAGGGGGGATACTGTTGTTCAGA
>CAXGMX010000013.1:0-17932 GCA_964010955.1 uncultured bacterium | reverse complement strand
CCGAAGGCAGTAACAAAGGTAAAGACATTCAGAGGTGAATTAACGATATCGATAGATAAGGACTATATTGAAAGAGTTGCTAAATTTCTCTGTGATGATAAAGCATCAGACTTTGACTATCTATCAGATTTATGTGGTGTAGACAAATCGCGTCTTGACAGCAGTGATACCTTTGAAGTGGTTTATCATCTTTATTCTTTAAAGAAGAATCACAGGGTAAGACTTAAGGTAGAAATACCTGCTTCAAATCCAAGTATTGATACAGTTACAAATGTTTGGAAGACAGCGGACTGGCACGAAAGAGAAGCCTACGATATGTTTGGTATAATCTTTAATGGTCATCCAAATTTGGAAAGGATATTAACACCGGAAGGTTTTGAAGGCTACCCTTTGAGAAAAGATTATCCTCTTAAGGGCAGGCAACCAGATTCTCTCAGGGAAGTTTATAGAAAAGGGAAAGAATGACGGAAGCAACAACGCAACAGGTTATGACTATCAATATGGGTCCTCAGCATCCGAGTACGCACGGTGTTTTGAGACTCATTCTGGAACTGGACGGAGAAACTGTAGTTAAAGCTACGCCTCATATCGGATTTCTTCACCGTGGCGTGGAGAAACTTGCTGAATATAAAACATACCATCAGTTTATCACCCTTACAGACCGTCTGGATTATCTGGCACCTTTGTCTAATAATCTGGGCTATGTCCAGGCCGTAGAGAAATTGTTGAATATAGAAGCACCCAAAAGATCACAGTATATAAGGATGATTTTGTGTGAACTCACAAGAATACAGTCACACCTTTTATGGCTTGCAACTCAAGCCCTTGATATAGGCGCAATGACTGTCTTTTTTTATTGTTTTCGGGAGAGGGAGACGATTAATAACATTTTCGAAATGGCAGCCGGTGCGCGAATGAACCTTTCATACTTCAGGATAGGTGGTGTTGCCAGAGATTTGCCTGACGGTTTTGTTGAAAAGGTTAGAGAATTTGTTAATGATTTTCCTGCCAGATTAAGGGATTATGAAACCCTCCTGACTAAAAACAAGATATGGTTAATGAGGACAAAAAATGTTGGAGTAATTTCTGCTGAAGATGCAATAAATTATGGATTAAGCGGTCCTAGTATCAGGGGTTCTGGAGTAAAGTGGGACGTAAGAAAATCTGAGCCATATTCATCTTATGATGAAATGGATTTTATAATTCCTGTAGGCCAGAACGGTGACGTGTACGACCGTTATATTGTTAGATTAGAAGAAATGCGCCAGAGTAATGAAATTGTGCGTCAGGCTATGGATACTATACCCAAAGGTAAATTTATTGCAGATCTTCCTGATGTTACTTTGCCTCCGAAAGAAAACCTCAAAAAAAGTATGGAAGCAATGATACATCATTTTAAGGTAGTAACTGATGGTATTTGTCCTCCTGTTGGTGAAGTATATTCCTGTGTTGAAGCTCCCAAGGGTGAGCTGGGTTTTTACATAGTCAGTGATGGAACAAAGAATCCTTACAGAATAAAAATCAGGCCGCCATCTTTTGTTAATTTAGAGGGCCTTCCAAAGATGGTTGAAGGCCGTTTAATTGCTGATGTAGTTGCCGTAATTGGAAGCCTGGATATTGTCTTAGGCGAAATTGACCGTTAAAAATTTTAGAGATTGAAATAATGGGTAAAGCAAAAAACAATCTGTACAAGTCGAAACCATAGATTTGTCTTTGGCTGAAAAAATACTGGATAAGTATAGAGGTGAAGATGGGTGCTTAATCCCTGTTTTACAAAATATCCAAAACGAATATGGCTATTTACAAGAGTCTGTCATCAATGTTGTTTCAGAAAGATTGAATATGAGCCTTAGTGAGGTTATGGGAGTTGCCTCATTTTTTGCACAATTTCATTTAAAACCGCGTGGGAAACATATAATTAAGGTATGTACCGGAACGGCATGTCATGTCAAGAAGGCCAAGGGCCTTTCTGCCAAGGTTATAGATAGGCTTAAGATAAACGCGAATGAAACTACAAAGGACAGGATGTTTACCTTTGAAGAAGTGGCTTGCCTTGGTGCATGTGGAATAGCCCCGGTTGTTGTTGTTAACAAGGATAGTGCATGGTACCCTGTCTCCTGATAAACTTGGAGATGTTCTGGATGGGTACGCAAAGTCTTCAGCGTAAAAGATGTTAACGATATATTAATTTTCGGAAAGATAGAATGGTTAGCGGAACGAAAAACTAAAAAAACTAAAACAAAAGCCAAAAAGCAGTGGTAATGGTAAAGGATCAGTAATTTCTGTTTGTCTTGGAACAGGTGGAATAGCTGCAGGGGCGATAAAGTTTTTGAAAAGTTTACAGAAAGTAATTAAAAGCAAAAAACTGGATACGGCCACAGGGAAACGTGTTTGCAAGACTGCAAAAACAGGTTGCAGGAGCTTGTGTGCCAGAGACGTGCTTGTAGACGTTACTGTGCCGGGCAGGCAGGCTCTTACTTACGAGAGAGTTACTGCCGATATGGTACCTCAAATTGTTGAAGAACACCTTGTGAATAATACACCTGTGAAAAAGTGGTTGGCAAAGGACAGTTATTATAAATTTCATGAGACTCAGCAAAAACTAATCCTTGGTAACTGTGGGGCAATAGATCCTGAGAACATAGATGAATATGTTATAAAAGGTGGATACAAGGCGCTTGGTAAAGTGCTGAAAAAGATGACTGCCAAAGAAGTGATAGACGAGGTAAGCAAGGCAGGTCTTAGAGGTCGTGGTGGTGGCGGTTTTGAGACCGGCGGGAAATGGGAGTTATGTGCTAAACAAGATGCTGATGAAAAGTTTATTATATGTAATGGAGATGAAGGCGGTCCCGGGGCATTTAGTGACAGAAGCATTATGGAGGGAGATCCTCACGCACTGCTGGAAGGCATGGTTATCGGGGCGTATGCAATAGGCGCTACTAAAGGATATATATATGTACGTGCGGAGTACCCACTTGCTGTCGAACGATTACACATTGCAATTAAGCAGGCGAAGGAACGAGGGTTTTTGGGTGAGAATATTTTAAGAAGTGGGTATAGCCTTGATATTGTTATAAAAGAGGGTGCTGGCGCTTTTGTATGTGGTGAATCGACCGCGCTTCAGTTTTCTATCGAGGGTAAACGCGGTATGCCCAGAACCATACCGCCGCAATCAGTGGAAGCTGGTTTATGGGGCAAGCCAACCTGTGTGAACAATGTTGAAACATTTGCTAATGTTCCTGTTATTATTAACAGGGGTGCGAAATGGTACTCAAAGATCGGTACTAAAAAAAGTAAGGGTACAAAGATATTTTCGCTTACAGGAAATGTTAAAAATGACGGACTGATTGAGGTTCCGATGGGCACAACCATAAGAAAGATCGTCTTTGATATTGGCGGCGGTATTCCGAAGAAGAAAAAATTCAAGGCCGTGCAGATTGGAGGGCCTTCAGGCGGATGTTTACCGGAATCATATCTTGATAAACCCATAGACTATGAATCATTGCTGGAAGCCGGAGCTATGATGGGGTCGGGGAGCCTTGTTGTGGCAGATGAAACCACGTGCATGGTTGATATGGCAAGTATTTTTTCTGGTATTTCTGCGCAAAAGAATCCTGTGGAAAGTGTCCCCCTTGCAGAGTCGGTACCACTCTTATGCTTGATATCCTTATCAGGATTACACAGGGAGAAGGCAAAGAAGAAGACCTGGAAACACTAGAGAAAATGAGTGATGAGATTAACACGATGTCTCTTTGCGGATTAGGGCAAACAGCACCAAACCCTGTAGTATCTACTATCAGGTATTTTCGCGATGAATACATAGCGCACATTCGTGATAAAGATTGTCCGGCTGCATCATGCGTTGCACTCCATAAGTATACGGTTATTCCTGATAAATGTACAAAGTGTACGCTTTGCATCAAGAATTGTCCGGTTGATGCAATATCCGGCTCGAAAGATGAAGTGGCATTTATAGACAAGGAAAAATGTACAGAGTGTAATTTGTGTTATGAGAAATGTAATTTTATGGCAATAAAATGAGTGATATAAATCTTAAAATTGATGGTAAAAATGTGACTGCTACTAAAGGTACTAATATATTTATGGCAGCAAAGAATAACGGAATCTATATTCCTGGGCTGTGCTATCATCCAAAATTAACTCAGTATGGCGGGTGCAGACTCTGTATGGTTGAAGTAACTGAACGGGGTAGGACTCGGCACAGATTTTCCTGTGCACAGCCAGTATCTGAGGGGATGTCCGTAAAAACTAAAACTTCTGAGGTGGATAAATACACGAAATCTGTCGTGGAATATTTACTGGCACACCACCCTCTTGATTGCCCGACATGTGATAAGTCCGGAGAGTGTGGATTACAGGATATTACGCATGACCTTAAATTGTCCGCTGGTAGGTTTAAGACTGTGAGATTGGACGCACCGATGAAGAGGGACAATCCCCTTTTAGAATATAACACAAACAGGTGTATCCTCTGTGGTAGATGTGTTAAGGTGTGTAAGGAAATTGAGGGTGCCGCTGCAATAGATTATCAGAACAGGGGCATTAAGACCGTTATTGGTACTGCTTTTGATAAACCATTGGATTGCACTTTTTGTGGTGGTTGTGTATCAGTGTGTCCCACAGGTTCGTGGCAGGATAGAACACTTAAATACAGGGCCAGGCCCTGGGAATTGAAGAAGACATCAACGATTTGTACTTACTGTGCTGTTGGCTGTACTGTTGTAGTAAACACCAAGAAGAATGAGGTAATGAGGATAACCTCGGATGATGATTTGGGAATAAATGAAGGCAATCTGTGCGTAAAGGGAAAATTTGGACACGAGTTTATTAATTCAAGTAGACGGGTTAAATCGCCCTTAATGAGAAAGAATGATATTTTGTGTCCGGTGACATGGGAAAAAGCCCTTGACCACGTATCAAAAAAATTCACTGAAATTATAAATGAGCGCGGAGGAAAAGCAATAGGTGGTATCGGCTCTGAGAAATGTACTAATGAGGATAATTATCTGTTCCAGAAGTTCTGCAGGACGGTATTAGGAACCAATAATATAGACAATATATCAAATATAAAGTCGCCTTCGTTAAATCGATTGGTTAATGAATCTGTTGAGTATGAGATTGCCGCGGCGTCAGTGGAAGAGATAGAAAAGGCAGACACATTGTTTTTTGTGGGAGCAGACGTAGCTGAAGCACATCCGGTAATAGGAAGCATGGCGAGAAAGGCAATACGTGCAAATAATGCAAAACTAATTATTGCGAATGCAAGAAATATTGAATTTAACAGCATTGCCAAGAAAGATATCCGCATGCAATATAGTATAGGAACACAAACGCAATTAATTAATACCTTGAGTATTCTTATAGTTAATGGAAAACTCGTTAATTATAAAAAAGTAGAAGCTTCAACAGAGAATTTCAAAGAATGGTACTCATCGTTAAAAAAATCTGATATGGGTATAAGAAAGGTCTCCACTCTTACAAATGTTTCTGAGGAGGCGATAAAGAGCGCTGCAGAATTGTTAGCAAAACCGGGAAAATGTTATATTATCTGCGGTAAGGATATAGAGGAAGATCCTTCGGCTGAGAATGCGATTAGGGCGTTGATGGACCTTTGTGCATTAATAAATGCCGGCGGTTCTGATAAGGTTTCACTTGTGTTCTCCAGGGCTAATAATAATTCTCAAGGTGTAAACGATATGGGAGTTGTCCCGGACTTTCTGCCAGGTTATCTGGATATAAATGACCCGGCAAACAGGAAAAAATTTGAAGACTCGTGGCGTGTGACATTGTCTGATGATGTCTCTATGGAAGATTCGGATAATGTTTTTGATCTTGCCTCGAAAGGTAAAATTAAAGCGCTTTATGTCATGGGAGAAAATCCCATTGTGAGTTATCCAAATGGTAAAAAGGCAAAAGCGGCTTTTAAGAAAGCCGATTTTGTAGTTGTTCAGGATAGTTTTCTGACAGAAACCGCACAATTGGCAGATGTTGTTTTTCCTGCATCAACATATGTTGAGAAGGAAGGTACATTTACTAATATGGGAATGACTGTGCAGAGGTTAAACAAGGTCATTGAGCCAGTGGGAGAATCCAGGCCTGATTGGCAGATTGTGTGTGAGTTGGCAAAGAAAATGGGACATCCATTCTATTATATATCTCCTAAGTCGATTAAAGATGAAATAGGGAAATGTGTTTCGATATATGAAGGAATACAAAAATAACAATTTGAAAAAGGATGGTTCCCGATGGGTAGCTTCAGTATATGATGGAAATTTGGAAAGGGATGGTTTCCGATGGGTATCATATGACAATTTGGAAAGGGATGGTTTCCGATGGGTATCTTCAGAATATGATAAATATGAACCCTTAAAGTATATTTTTGAGATTTCCAAAAAGAGATCTCCTGTTATAAAGAGGAACAGAGATTATCCATTCATTCTGTTAACAGGCTACAGCCTAAGACATCAAGGGACTTATTCGAGAAACTCAAGTTCTCTTGTTTCTCTTGCCTCTGAATGTTTTATAGAAATTAATGGAAACAATGCACGGAAGACGAAGATTGCAGACGGAGATATGGTTAAAATAGAGTCTGCTCAAGGCAAATTGAAACTTAAAGCAAAGGTTACGAGCAGGGTACCGGAAGGTACTGTCTTTGTTTCGGAGGATTATGAGTGGGAACCCATTAACAATCTGCGTGTTAACGGATATACAAATGTAAGAATTTCTAAGACAAAATAGTAAAAGATGAAGAAAACAGGACAAACATATTTTTGTGAGATTTGCAGGCAGAAAGTTGTAGTTACCGAAGATGGGTTTGGAGTGCTTGTCTGTTGCGGGCAGGAAATGAAGCTGGTTGCTGAGAAGAGTATGATGGAGACCTGGACATAAGCACACCCTAAGCCAGATGGCGGCGTGATTTACGTCTGCAAGGAATGCGGACAGAAAATAAGAGTTGTAGAAGAAACTACCGGTATATTGGAATGTTGTGGCCAAAGAATGCAACGAGAGAGTGATGACTAGGTTGTAGTAGGGGAATTAGATAATGATTGAAGCACTTATATTTCTTGTACTTACGATTATTAAAATAGGCGTAGTCGTTGGGGTACTGTTACTGATCATTGCATACCTTATATGGGTGGAAAGGAAAGTAATGGCACATATGCAGGTCAGGCTTGGGCCAATGAGAGTAGGATGGCATGGATTGCTTCAGCCTATTGCAGATGGGCTTAAATTAATTTTCAAAGAAGATATCATTCCCGCGCATGCCAGTAAAGTTGTATTTGTCCTGGCACCCGTGATATCTACAGTTCCCGCTCTGATGGCCATAGCAGTTATTCCTTTTGGGGACACGATAAGCATATTTGGCAGAAGCATTGATATGGTAATAACAGACGTAAATATAGGTATACTCTTTATCCTTGCTGTTACTTCGGTAGGCATCTATGGTGTCATACTAGGGGGCTGGTCGTCTAATAACAAGTATTCTTTGCTTGGCGCATTGAGGTCTTCTGCCCAGATGATAAGTTATGAACTTTCACTGGGTCTTTCTTTGATAGGTGTTATTATGATTTCACAGTCACTGAGTCTTGTAGATATAGTCAATTCTCAAGCTAAATACTGGTTTGTTATACTACAACCTTTAGGCTTTTTAATATACGCAATAAGTGCTATCGCAGAGACAAATAGATGCCCGTTTGATTTACCAGAAGCAGAGACCGAATTGGTTGCGGGTTTCCATACAGAGTATAGCAGTATGAAGTTTGCATTATTCTTTATGGCCGAGTACGCTAATATTATTACAGTGTCTGCTGTTGCCGTTACTTTTTTCTTTGGCGGCTGGAGAGGCCCATTTTTACCGCCTGTAGTCTGGTTCTTGATTAAGATGGCTCTGTGCATATTCTTCTTCATATGGTTGAGGTCTACCTACCCCAGATTCAGGTATGATCAGCTAATGAAGTTTGGATGGAAAATCCTGCTACCGGTTGCATTAGTAAACATTTTAATAACAGGACTTGTTATGGTCTTGTTATGATTTATTATGTTGTGAGGAAAAGTTAGTATGATAATACCATTAATACAGGGTTTAGCGCTTACTTTAAAGCATTACTTGAATCCATATAAAGTAGTGACAATGCAGTATCCTGACGAAAAGTGGACACCATATCCGCGTTTCAGGGGCTTGCACGAACTACAAAGGGATGAAAACGGAAAAGAGAAATGTGTAGCATGCGGTCTCTGTTCTACAGTTTGTCCGTCAGAATGCATTGAACTTGAAGGTGATGAAAATAAAAAGGGCGAGCGTTTTGCGAAGACTTATGAAATAAACATGCTCCGTTGCATTTTCTGTGGATACTGTGAGGAAGTATGTCCAGAGGAGGCTATATTCTTAAGGCAGGATTATGAGCTGGCTTCTGAAAACATTAAGGATCATATTTACAATAAAGACAAATTATTAGTTCCGTTAAAGAAGAAGAAAAATAATTAATTTTAGGATAACATTCTATGCTGGAAAGTTTACTGTTTTTAATAATGGGTTTGATAACGATTGTCTGTGCTCTTTGCGTAGTCTTTCAGAAGAATCCGATTTATAGTGCAATTTTTCTAATTCAAACAATGGTTTCCCTGGCAGTATTGTACGTTTTGTTACACGCACAGTTTATTGCTGCGATACAGGTAATGGTATATGCCGGTGCTATAATGGTACTTTTCATTTTCGTAATAATGTTACTTAATTTAAGCAAAGAAGATGTAGAAGGGGGGAGGGACAATCTGTTTTTCCAAAAACCTTCAGCCATTATTCTGGGTTTTATACTGGTAGTTATGATTGGTACTGTAACATTGAAAACCGTCTCTCAGGGTATCAAAGATGAGTATACGCCGGAAATTATAAGTCAGATCGGAAATACACAGCTTGTAGGTAAAATGTTGTTTACTAAATACGTTTTTCCTTTTGAAATTGCTTCAATTTTGTTATTTGCGGCCATTATCGGTGCTATTATATTAACAAAAAAACGAATTATTGAGGATGAAAAGGTATAATGATTCCATTGACATGGTACTTAATATTGTCCGGCATTCTGTTTTCAATAGGGGCAGTAGGCGTTTTAATCAGAAGGAATGCCATAGTTATTTTTATGTGTATTGAATTAATGCTGAATGCAGTAAATCTTGCATTTATTACTTTTTCTCGGCAACTGAATTCTATGGATGGCCAGATTTTCGTCTTTTTCATAATGACGGTTGCAGCGGCAGAGGCGGCAGTAGGGCTAGCAATAATAGTCGCCATTTATAGGAACAAAGCGACTGTCAATGTTGATGATATTAACTTAATGAAGTGGTAAAAGTGTAGAATTATGACATATTTCTTTGGGTGCTCATATTTGGATTTGATCGGATATGTACTATTGTTTCCACTTGCCGGGACCGTAATAAACGGATTTCTAGGGAAGAAACTTAGTAAGTCTATAGTCGGTATAATTGGATGTACAGCGATAGGATTGGCATTCATTCTTTCATTATTCGTATTCATTGACTTGCTGCAACTAGCTCCTGAGCACAGGGTGTTTGAGAAGAACTATTTTACCTGGATCGGTTCTGGCTCATTTGAAGCGATTGCCGGTTTACAGGCAGACCCGCTTTCCGTAGTGATGATATTGATGGTATCTGGTGTTGGTTTCCTTATACATGTGTATTCTGTCGGGTATATGCTTGATGACGACGGATTTTACAGATATTTTACATATCTGAATTTGTTTACCTTCTCAATGCTGCTGCTCGTTCTGGCTAATAATTTTCTACTAATGTTTATCGGTTGGGAGGGTGTTGGTTTGTGCTCATACCTGTTAATTGGTTACTGGTTTGAGAAGAAATCCGCATCCAGTGCAGGTATGAAAGCATTTATAGTAAACCGCGTTGGTGACTTCGGCTTTATTCTTGCCATTATGCTGATTTTCGTCACCTTTAATACTATAGATTTTACCGAAGTCTTTCATGCAGCGCCTGAGCATTTACAAATGGGTGGTTTTATAGCAACAATGATTACTCTTTTATTGTTTGTAGGTGCTATAGGTAAATCTGCACAAATCCCACTTTATACCTGGCTGCCTGATGCTATGGAAGGTCCAACCCCGGTCAGCGCACTCATACATGCTGCGACAATGGTGACTGCCGGCGTCTATATGGTTGTAAGATGTAATGTACTGTATACTCTAGCACCATTTTCATTGACGGTTGTGGCTGTAATAGGAGGGGTCACAGCGTTATTTGCTGCAACTATAGGTCTTGCCCAGAATGACATTAAGAGGGTTCTTGCATACTCCACAGTCAGCCAGATAGGGTTCATGTTCCTTGCCTGTGGTGTGGGGGCATATATAGCGGGTATATTCCATCTGGTTACACATTCGTTCTTTAAGGCCTTGTTATTCCTTGGTGCAGGCAGTGTAATTCACGGGTTGGGTGGTGAGCAGGATATGAGGAAAATGGGCGGTCTGAAAAAATATATGCCGACAACATACAAAACGTTTCTTATTGGAACACTTGCAATTGCAGGAATTCCTCCATTTGCCGGATTTTTCAGTAAGGACGAAATATTGTTAGAAGCATTTAGCAAGGGGAGTTTCCTTATTTGGGGTCTAGGAGCTTTTTGCTGCATTGCTTACGGCTTTTTATATGTTCAGACTGCTTTTTATGACGTTTTGTGGAAAATCAAACATGTCTAAACATGCTGAAGCGCATGTCCATGAATCTCCAATGATTATACTTATTCCGTTGCTCGTATTGGCATTTCTTTCTATCGGTGGTGGGTTTATAGGCTTTCCGACTGCGAGCGCAATAAATAGTTTTCTTGCACCGGTTATAGGTGGCGGGCACCATGGAACGGTTGATGGAGGTTCTTTGCATCATGTGTCAGCCGGTATGATGTTTTCCATGATGGGAATCTCGACAGGTATTGCCATAGCAGGTATTTTCATAGCATACCTGATGTACATAAAGAACCCTGATTTGCCTGCAAAGCTAGTTGGGAAGTTTAAGTTGATTTACACAATAATTTATAACAAGTATTATGTTGACGAAATATATGATGCAACAATTGTTAAGCCGACTGTAAAATCATCGTTTATTCTCTGGAGAATTGTAGACGTGAGGATTATAGACGGTTTCGTAAATGCAATTGCCAGGATTGTCGAACTGAAAGGTGAGGTATTAAAGCTCTTCCAGACAGGATATGTGCGCAACTATGCATTATCTATATTATTGGGCGGAGTTATCATAATTGTTTGTTCCCTGATACTTTTATAAACTTTTAAATTTTTAGATTTCATATAATGAATCTACCTTTACTTACTATAGTTACTTTCTTACCATTGTTCGGAGCAATTTGGCTTCTGTTTGTAAACGGAGAAAAACAGGAGAAAATCAAGCGTATTGCACTTGTTATTGCAATAGGTGATTTTATACTTTCACTGCCTCTGTTCTTCAAATTTAAATTAAACACATCTGAATTTCAGTTTGTTGAAAAAGTTCCATGGATAAAGGAATTTGGTATCAGTTATTATGTGGGAATTGATGGCATAAGCCTTTTCCTCTTCCTCCTGACCAGCTTTCTTACAGTAATAAGTATCCTGGCGTCATGGAACATAAAAGACAGAATCAAAGAATTCATGATTGCAATGCTTGTATAGAAACAGGAATGCTTGGGGTATTTATATCTCTTGACTTGTTTCTGTTCTATGTGTTCTGGGAGTTAATGCTGATCCCAATGTACTTGATAATTGGGGTATGGGGAGGCCCGAGAAGGATATATGCCACAATAAAGTTCTTTCTATTTACAATGGCGGGAAGCGTATTAATGCTGGTTGGCATCATTGTAATCTTCTTTATGAATCACAAGGCAACGGGTGAATACACATTTGATTTGCTAAAGATATATAACCTGGATATTCCTATGGGAGCTCAATTCTGGCTCTTTTTAGCTTTCTTTTTTGCCTTTGCGATTAAGGTTCCAATGTTCCCCTTTCATACATGGTTGCCGGATGCTCACGTTGAAGCGCCAACAGCCGGTAGTGTTATATTGGCTGCTGTATTATTGAAAATGGGTACGTATGGCTTTGTGCGTTTCAGTCTACCTCTGTTCCCATACGCCAGTCATCAATTTGTACCCCTTATTGCATGGTTGGCTATAGCAGGGATAATTTATGGTGCTCTTGTAGCAATGGTACAGGAAGATCTTAAGAAACTGGTTGCATACTCCAGTGTCAGCCACCTGGGTTTTGTTATGCTGGGAATCTTTGTATTTAACATCCAGGGAATGGAAGGCAGTATACTCCAGATGATCAATCACGGCTTAAGCACAGGTGCATTATTCTTGATTGTCGGAATGCTATACGAAAGAAGTCATACAAGGTTGATTGCTGATTATGGAGGCCTGGCGAAGAAAATGCCGATATTTGCGATATTCTTTATGATTATTACGTTATCCTCTATTGGATTACCCGGCTTAAATGGATTTGTAGGTGAATTCTTAGTATTGGTTGGAGTATTCAAGTCTAATGTACTTTATGCGGTCTTGGCTACCACTGGTGTAATCCTCTCTGCATGTTACATGCTGTGGATGTTTCAGAGGGTTATGTTTAACAAGATTACAAATCCTGAAAACAGGAAACTTAAAGACTTAAATTTGAGAGAATGGGCATTATTACTGCCAATTACTATACTTGTCTTCTGGATTGGTATCTATCCAAAACCTTTAATATCCAGAATGGATGTTTCTGTAAATCATCTCCTGACTCAGGTGGATGATAAATATAATATAACACTAAGAAAGATTAGAATCGAAAACGATGAGGTGGCTGCACGTGCTGCAGCGGCTGCACGTGTTGAGGCGGCTGCACGTGCTGCAGAGATTGAGGCGGCCGCACGTGCTGTTGAAGAAGAAAATAGCGCAGAACCTACGATAGAGGAAGATTAATTTATGGAAATAGTAATTCCACCATTTGATTTAAAAAGTATTTCGCCAATCATTATTATTACCGTCTTTGCGATGATAATACTTGCGATAGATGTATTTTTCAAAAAGATGCTCAGGGACAGTCTGGGATATTTTACTTTTCTTGTTATTGTTTTGACAGGCATGGTAGTCGGCACCCAACTGGGTGAAACTGTGTATTCATTCAGTAATATGTTTGTGGTAGATAATTTCGCCGTCTTTTTTAATCTTATCTTCCTGGTTAGTACGGGTATCGTAATACTTTTATCAATCTGCTATACAAAGCAAGAAGGTATTAACAATGGTGAATACTATACACTGATACTGTTTGCCACTATGGGCATGATGCTGATGGCAAGTGGGGCTGACTTGATAACCATTTTCCTCGGACTTGAGATAATGTCCATATCGCTATATGTGCTTGCGGGTTTCAGGCGGGATTGTGTTCGTTCAAACGAAGCATCTTTGAAATATTTCCTGCTTGGGGCATTTGCTACTTGTTTCCTGCTTTATGGTATAGCGATGCTTTATGGTGCGACTGGTACTACTAACATAAAGGAAATTGCTTCTTTCCTGGCGAACAACCCTTCATTGTCAAACCCAATGATTATAACAGGCACATCGTTACTTGTCATAGGCTTTGGGTTTAAGGTGGCATGCGTGCCGTTTCATAAATGGACCCCTGATGTTTATGAGGGGGCTCCGACTGCTATTACTGCCTTTATGTCTGTGGGACCAAAGGCCGCCGCTTTTGCGGCCTTCGCAAGGGTATTTTTAGTGGCGCTGCCTGATGTAGGACAGAATTGGTCAATAATATTATGGGTGCTTGCAGTCCTTACAATGACTGTTGGTAATCTTGTGGCCATTGCTCAAACAAATATAAAACGAATGCTGGCATATTCGGGTATAGCGCATGCAGGTTATGCGCTTATGGCCATTATAACAGGTGGAGATTTTGGGCCGCCAAGCTTAATCTTTTACATGTTGGCATACACATTTATGAACCTGGGTGCATTTGCAGTGGTAATCGTACTTGGAAGAAAGGGAGAAGAGAACGCTAATATAGAAGACTACAGCGGTCTCGGATACAAGCATCCTGTTTTAGCAGTAGCAATGTGCATATTTATGTTCTCACTTGCAGGTATACCGCCATTTGTAGGATTTATAGGGAAATTTTATATCTTCAGCGCCGCTATTAAAAATGGCTTTATTATTCTGGCTATCATTGGTGTGGTAAATTGTGTAATATCGGTTTATTACTACATAAGAGTAACTGTCGTAATGTACATGAAGAAGCCAGTACGCGAATTTGCACCGCTTTCACTCTCACCATTCATAATTATTGCCCTTATAATAACGGTATGGGGCACAATACATCTGGGCATATTTCCCGGAAAAATTATAGCACTTGTTCAGAATTCCTCACTTTTGTATTAAACATTTCACAGTATTTCCAGGCATATAAACAAGCGTTTCATGGAACAGGTATGTAAACATGTCATACACTATTATACATTTCTTTGAAAACAAGATAGGGTAAAGACGTAAATTCATATCAGGATGTAAGATTAGGCAAGAGTCGTGTACCAAATATTTATCCTTGCTTCTGTAGAAGTTATAGGGTTAAAATGTTACAAGTATCCTTTCTTTGTTGTGTTGCATAGTAATAATGTTCAGATTAATGTCGAATCAATTTTTATTTTTATCTCTTTTAAAAAGGAGAGGTGGCAGATGATATTGACAAGGAAATTTCAGGAAAGTACTGTAATCGATTTGGTATTATTGCAGTAGATAAGGGATTTGTGACTGCAGATCAACTAAAAGAAGCCTTAACTGAACAGGCGGATGATAATCTTTCCAATAAGCCGCATAGGCTGATAGGGAGAATATTTTTTGAAAAGGGCTGACGAGTTGCCCTTTTAGATTCTAACACAGTCTGGAAGAGGTACTCAAATCTGTAGATGAAGAAGGGTTGAAAGTTGATTTTATTATCAAAAACCATTTGATCTTTCAGTGTTATCAAGGCATATAAATGATTTAACTAATATCAAGTAGCAGTTGTATTGAAGTGTTGTCGTAAGTGATTTTTGACGTGAGGTGTTTATTCAGTATTGGGTGTATTCAATTTTATTTGTATAATAAGAATTGAGTGGTACTATTAATACCTGACCAACAATCAGTTCATTATCGTCTTCAATTTCATCTTTGTTTTCTTCGTAAATAATAGGCCATTTCCTGCCATCATGGTATAGTTCTGATGCTAGATTGTATAGTGAATCTCCCCACTTTACCTTATAGACTGCTTTAGTGTAAATCTTTTTGTCCAATAATTTAGCTTCTTTCATATTTGTCAGAACGGGTACATCCGGTAAGACTATATCATGGCCAATTCTCAATGATGTATCCTGGATTTCATCGTTGGCATACTTTATATTCTTCCACATCGAGCCTTTTCCGTAAAACTTTCTTGCTATCTTGAATAGAGTATCTTTTGGTTGTATCTTATAATGTACAACATTGCTATTGCCGAGATCCTGAATTTCAATAGAGTAATCTGATAAGACTAAAATTTCTTGAGCTTCACATTCAGGAATATCCTTGACTAATTTTTTTGCAAGTGTATCTGCGGTATCAATTATAACCTTGTCTCTCACATTAATTGAACTTTCTATTATTTTCTCCGGAATAGCGAATGGAGACATTGGAGGTGTGCCGCTATGGGTCAACTCTTCATGATTTGCCTTCCATATAGTTTTGGAGGCAAAAGTGTCAACCAATTCCAACTCTGCACTTACAGTTATGCGCGAGTGAATAACATAAAATGATTTATTACATTTTGTGATAGTTCCGTACATTAGTGCGTCAGCATCCAGGATCCTCCCGAGTTTATAATTTCCCTCAATGTTAATATTATCTGAATGGTATGAAGCCATCTTCAGCCTTTGGTCTATTTGTTTTATCTTTATCAAATCATATCCTTTTAAGCTCAGGTTGCGAAAAACAGCCTCTCGCAAGACTGTGGATATTTCCTCATTCTCTGATTGATTTTTAAAAGGAAGGATTGCAATTGTTCTAATGCGCGATTCTTTTGGGGCAAGGCTGGTTGTTATTTCTGGCTGAGAAAATTCCTGATAGTAATTGCATGAGGATAGGACTAAGAATAAAAGTAGCAGATTAGGTTTAATAATTAATGTTTTGAAACTAACTCGTGGTAAATTACTGTTATTGAACAATGTCTTCATTATAGCAAAGTTAAACTCTCCAGATTCATCCAGGATAATTAAAACATAATACCCAAATTAAATCAAGGTTTAAGCAGCTTAATCAATCTGTTTATGCTATCTTTAGCATCACCAAAAATCATCATTGTCTTCTTGTTATAAAAAAGTTCATTATCTACTCCACTGAAGCCGGGGCTTAAGCTTCTCTTGCATATTATTACAGTCTTTGCCTGGTCTGCATTGAGAATAGGCATGCCGTAAAGCGGACTGTCTTTATCCGCTCTTGCCGAGGGATTAACAACATCATTCGCTCCAACGACCAGTGCAACATCTGTACTTTGAAAATCATTGTTAATATCGCCCAGGTCGAAAAGAAGGTCGTAAGACACATTTGCTTCTGCCAGTAATACGTTCATGTGTCCGGGCATGCGTCCCGCAACCGGATGGATTGCATAGCGTGCTTTAATACCACTATTAATGAGCGTCTTTACAAGCTCTTGCAAGGCAAATTGTGCCTGAGCGACTGCAAGCCCATAACCCGGGATGACAATAACTGTCTGGGCACTCTCAAGCATCATTAAGGCATCTTCTTCAGTGTACGCAACAACCTTTTGCTTCTCCTCATTTTTGATATCACTTGAAATTGTCCCCACCGCTCCAAAAATAATATTAGAAATAGAACGATTCATGGCTTTACACATAATACGGGTAAGTATCATTCCTGAAGCACCAACCAGAGCACCGCAGATGATGAGGATATTATTGGAGAGCACAAAGCCTGTGGCAGCCGCTGCCAGACCGGAACAGGAGTTTAGTGATGATATAACTACCGGCATATCTGCACCTCCAATTGGAATGACGAGACAAGATACCAAGTATCATGGCTATTGCAAGAATAGCAAGTAAGTATGCATTGTTGGCAGGATTAGTTATAAGCAAAACCCCAGCAATCAGAAATAGCGTAAATATTAGTATATTAAGAAAGCGCTGAGCCTTGAAAACTATAGGAGCTGATTTGATAATTCCCTGTAATTTGCCAAAAGCCACAAGGCTGCCGGTAAGCGTTACCGCACCAACAAAAATGCTGATTATCATTGAAATGATGATATGAGGTTTTAGTCCACCTGTTAAACGATAGTACTCTGCTAATGCTACAAAAGCAGATGCACCGCCTCCGAGGCCATTGAAGAGTGCTACCATTTGGGGCATAGCAGTCATGCTGACCTTCCTGGCGATTATTACTCCAATTGTGCTGCCGATAATCAACCCTGTGATAATAAAAGTGAAATCAACAATTTCATTTTTTATTAGTGTTGCTATGATTGCAATGAGCATTGCAATCATAGCAAACAGATTGCCGCGGCGTGCAGTCTTCGGTGAACTAAGATTCTTTAGGCCAAGGATAAATAATACAGATGAGAGAAGATATGCAAGTACAATTATTGTTTTCATGTTTTAATGAATGGAATGTTTTAGCTTTCCTTTTTCTTCTTTTTAAACATTTCTAACATTCTGTCTGTAACCAGAAACCCTCCTACAACATTAATTGTAGCGATAATTACAGCTAGTGTGCCAAGTAGTGTAGAAAGGGTTGAGTGGCCTGCGCCTGCGCTGATTAATGCTCCTACCAGTGTTATCCCCGATATTGCGTTAGTGCCGGACATGAGCGGTGTGTGCAGAAGGGGCGGTACTTTATACGTGGCGT
>CAXGMX010000012.1:0-18089 GCA_964010955.1 uncultured bacterium | reverse complement strand
ACGCCACGTATACAAAGATACCAAGATAGACGAATTAGGCACTGCCTGATACGTGGTGCGTTTGAGTACCAGGGACAGAAATGTTCTGCTGCATCCCGCGCTTATATCCCCAGCAGTTTATGGATAGACTTGAAGGATTTCATACTTGAAGAGATGAAAACGGTAAAGATGGGAGATGTGGAGGATTTCAGTAATTTTATAAATGCGGTGATTGACGAAGCAGCCTTTTCTAAGATTACAGAATACATTGAATTTATTAAAGACAGTAATGAGGCAGAGATTGTGTTCGGAGGAAACTATGACAACAGCAAGGGATATTTTATTGAACCCACGATTGCCGTCACTACCAACCCTCACTTCCGCACGATGGAGGAGGAGATCTTCGGGCCTGTTCTCACAGTGTATGTTTATGAAGACGATAAATTTGAAGAGACACTTCATCTGTGTGACGAAACCTCTCCCTATGGATTGACAGGGGCTATTTTCTCACGTAACAGGGAGGCGATCAGGCTGGCGGAAAAGATCCTCGTAAATGCGGCTGGCAATTTCTATATCAACGACAAACCTACTGGAGCAGTTGTCGGACAGCAGCCTTTTGGAGGCAGCCGTGCAAGCGGTACCAACGATAAAGCCGGCAGCTTTCTCAATATGATCCGATGGGTAACCCCTCGAACAATTAAAGAAACATTTGTACCACCAACAGGCTACAGATACCCATTCATGGGAGAAGAATAGAAGGCCACTCGTACAATCTTTCCTGAAAATGTTAACGTTGCTTAAACACTTTTAGATTGAAAAGATAACTCTATTCTGTTAAATTTCTAGACTATAAAGTTCAAGTAATTTACGCCCCCATCGTCTAGCCAGGCCCAGGACACATGGTTCTCAGCCATGAGACAGGGGTTCAAATCCCCTTGGGGGTACTTTATTTTCTTCAATCACATTTGTAACATGCTGCCGGAGAATCAGGTTCGGAACACAGATCCGAGAACCGGATTCCCCCACAAGCTGTCATAACTTTCAATTCTAAAACCGGAAGTCCTGAATTTAATTCAGGACTCTAATAGCTGTAGCCGCAAGACTGAGTCGTGCCTGGAAGCTGCTCCAGGGCGTACCTCTGGCGGTTCTGTCCTCTGTAAAAATCATGGCTGGAAAACTTGCTTACGAAAGATATTATTGGTTCCACGAGCAGATCAAGTGTAATGAACATCCCAATTCTAAACTTCTTGCCGAAAAATTTGAGATTTCTCAAAAGACCGCCCAGAGAGATATAGAATTCATGAGGGACAGGATTGGCGCTCCGCTTGAATATTCCCACGCTGATAGAGGTTATTATTATACCGACAAGGGTTATGAACTGCCGCCCATCTGGCTGAATGAGAATGAACTTGTAGCCTTTATCCTGGCCAAAAGACTGGCCACAGCGATACCGGACAGAAATTTAAAGGATTCATTAAACAAATTCATAAATAAGCTTTCCTCCAGACTTTCGGATAAAGTCGGATTCAACCTGGACGATATACAGGACAAAATATCTCTGAAAAACATTAGAATATTAATTCTGTCGATGAAAGCTTATTTAGAAAGGTTGTGAATGCGCTTTTCACCAAAAGATCTTTAGCGATTCAATATTATTCTCCACATAAAGATGAAAGGACGAATAGAAAAATAATTCCTCTTCATCTGCTTGACTATATGGGCAACTGGCACCTGATATCATTTTGCAAGCTAAAAAAAGGGCTCAGAAACTTTGCACTTTCAAGGATAGAAGAGTGTAATTATATTGACGAGAAGATATCACTCCCAACCGACCTGCCACCAATCAAGACCTATATACGCAAAACTTTTGGGATATTCCACGGAGGGCAAAATCAGGATGTATCACTCAAATTCTCTCCTAAAGCATCCAGAGCTGTAAAAGAACAGATATGGCATAAAAATCAGAAGATAAAAGAACTGAAAGACGGAAGCATTATACTAAATGTTCCGGTTGCTTATTTTACAGAAATCAAGAGGGAAATCCTTAAATACGGAGCTGAGGTAGAAGTTCTCAAGCCACTGCGATTAAAAAAAGAGATAATAGAAGAAATCAAAAAAATGAAGAAAATTTATCAGTAGGACACTATTTGGGGGAGTAGGTATGTTAACCTTCCCTTCAAATAGTGTAAGTGTTTGTGTTTAGTGAAGAATTTTCCCCATTTTCCTCACTTACACATTCACTTACACATCCATAGAACACAATAGGGATAATTATTGAGTTGCCTCTCGATTTTAAAATCAAGAGGGAGAACATCCGGAAACTCAACCTTGACACACCATTACAGAGTTAATATCATCCTGTCTAATTATAAATACAAAAGATTGGGTTTTTACCAAGGAAAATTTACATTTCGAAAAGGGTGATGATATATTCAATGAGCAGGACGAAGGGAAAGAAATGTATTTAATCGATTCGGGAGAGATGACGTTAATAACGGGAAGCAGACGTGTCGCTTCGGCAATAGCGTTTACTGACTGCAATCTTCATGTTATGGACAAAGAAGCATTTATGTCAAACATTGCAAACAACAGGGACTTTGTGAGCAGAATCCTTGTAACGCTTGCTCATCGCCTTGAAGAAACTGATTTAAGTTTCACACTTCTTTTTAAGCTAATTTCCAAAAGCTCCAAGCCTTAAACATATCCTATATTTACATTCAAAAAATAGAAACATTAGTGGCCGGTTTAAGCAGTTTAAATCGCTCAATTCAGGTATGATAAGCTTTTAACGAGTGCTTACTCGTTTTGCCAATGGTGTCTTCCACCTTACGTCTACATATTCCATATTGGCCAGGTCTATTCCTTCTTCTTTTGCAACACTCAGTAAATTCTGAAGTTTTTCATAATCAGAAAGTTCACTTACATGTCCACTCGAGGTAGGGCATCCCCATTTAATCATTGCCCCATTTTTTGTCCATAATTCTACTTCAATATTACCATCTTTACGGTTTCCTCTGATCTTTGAGACATCTATAGACGCAATCTTCAATAGTCTATCTATTTTGTTATGTTTAAGATAATTCAGGAGGTTTATACCATCCTCGATTGACCTGTCATTCCATCTTTCACCATATCCGGGAACCTTTACAGACTTTCTACTGATTATGTAAATCGGGTCATCGCCTTCTTCAGGATATTTGTAGAATTTACCCGGAAGTCTCACACAATCTTTATCTATTAAATATTTCTTACCTTTCCTCTTAACAATTGCTGCAGGCCTGCGCAGTTCGAACTTCATCTTGAGCTTGTCAGGCAGCTCCCTTTCAACATAGTAAACCTTAGAGATAAGGGGGTTATTTTCATACGCCGCTACAATCTTTTTTGTCAAACCTTTCTCAAAGATATTATATTTCTTTTTTAATCCTTGAATATTATTTATCTCATTAATAAATTTATCTGTTGCCCAGTCCGGGGTTTCAAACGAAAAGGTTACAGGGCTTACCAGAAACATATCCTGATTTGTCAAATGCTTCCATGTAAATTTACCAAGCCATATAACAGAAAAGACTATGACGACGACAATGACTAATTTAAGTAAAAAAGATGTAGACGCTTTCTGTATATTTTCAAGATACGGTTTTAAGGCAGCAGTATTTGCATTTATCTTATCTAATGTTTTATCGTATTGATCTCTGAGAAATTTTTTTCATTTTTGTTTAAGTTAAATAAATATCCTACAATTTATAAGTTAGAAAGATCTTTAGACCTGAAGCCATATCTAAAGGTCGTTACAGATGAGAGTTTATAATCTGTTCAGGTCGATATTCTGGCTGTTATACCGGCAGCATGTAAGAGTGCACATTTGAAAGCAGCACCAACAATGATACTGCATAGTTCGGTGAAGCTGATATTTGCTGCGGCAGCAGCTTTTGGCAACAGGCTTCTCTCAGTAAATCCCGGAATTGTATTAGCTTCAAGAATGTATATTTCTCCATCGTTACCCAGGATCATGTCTACTCTTGAGAAGGTGCGGCACCCCAGACTATTATGTGCACGAATTGCCAGCTCCTGTACCCTGTCATATACAGCATGAGATAATGTACACTCAGAAGATTCTTCCGCAGATTCAAGGATTATGTATTGGGTATTTTTGCTTTTGTACTTCGCATCATAGTCATAAAATCCTGTTGATGTCTTTATTTCGATTACGGGAAGAGCTTTATCGTCAAGAATACTAACTGTCAATTCCCTGCCTCCGATATACTTTTCAATTAAAACCTCTGTACTATGAGAACCCGTATGTTTAATTCCATCCGGCAATTCATCATATTCTCTGATTATGGAGATCCCTATGCTGGAACCATTACTTACCGGTTTTGTAACTACAGGCAATTTCAGTTTTTTAACACTCTTAACAATTTCTGACATGCTTTGTGTAGTTGAAACAGCAAAATAATCAGGAGTTGGTATGTTATTTTTTATAAATATCTCCTTAGATTTTACCTTGTCCATGGTAAGCCTGCTTGCCGAAACACCGGAACCGGTATATGGAATGTCTTTAGACTCCAGGACTTCCTGAATGCCACCATCTTCCCCGAAATGTCCATGAAGGGCCACGAAAGCTACGTCAATTTTATAATTATCAAGTTCACTAACCAGGTCATCATTAACTACTATCTTAATAACATGGCTATCAGTCTTCTCCAGAGCATTTGCAACCGCCTTACCTGACTGAAGCGATATCTTCCTTTCAGGTGAAATGCCACCCATTAATACGGCAATGTTTTTTTCTTCAGCCATAGTTTAATCTATTCAACAATATAAATAACAGGCAACTGTCTCTACTGTTGCTTAGCTTCGCCAATATTATAGATGCACAGAGAATTACAGACTATACCCTAATATTTTATATCGGGTTTTATTATGTTTTCTGTATTCTCTGTGCATTTTATATGTCAGAAAGAAAAATGATTACCAAATCTGTATTTCTTGTTCTAGTGAAACATTGTATTTCTTCTTAATAGTTTCTTTAATTATCTTTATGAGTTCAAGTATATCAGCGCTGGTAGCATTTCCTGTATTTACTATGAAATTTGCATGTTTTTCTGACACAACAGCACCTCCCACCTTCTGCCCTTTAAGATTTGCCTTTTCAATAAGTTCCGCGGCCTTAAAGTGTTGTGTATTCTTAAATATGCTGCCGGCATTAAATGTTGATAAAGGTTGTTTTTCTTTTTTTCTTTATAAATTTCGTCCATCTTTTCAAGAACTACTTCAATTTTTGATTCCTTAAGTGTGAATTCTACATTAACTACTATTTGCCCACTAAGATTACATCCACGATATGCAAACTCAACATCGTCACGACTATGTTTTGTAATCTTGCCATCAAAAGTCATTGTAGTCAGAGAGTCTATCGTATCGCTTATATCACCATATTTCCCTCCGGCATTCATCATTACGGCACCGCCTACAGTACCAGGGATTCCCACTAATCCTTCCAGACCTTCCAATCCCGATAAGGCAGTCTTCCGAATAAGCTTGGCAAGGCCCACACCTGCCCCTGATAACACGTGTCTGCCGTTTATTTCTATCTCTTTGAAATCAACTCCTCCTAAATGAATTACCACGCCTTTAACTCCACTATCATTAACAAGGAGGTTAGTTCCTTTCCCAAGAATGAACACCTTTTTCTGCTCATCTCTACAGAATTGGAGTACTTTCTTAAGCTCTGACGTATTCCCTGGCTCCACAAATATCTCTGCCGCACCCCCTGTTCTGAAAGAAGTATATCTTTGCAGGGGTACGTCATACCTGAATATTTCATCAATAATTTCCGGACTACTAATCATATTCATTTTCGAGATCGTCTTTTAAACCATGAGCAGCTTTCCATATATCACCCGCGCCCAGGATCATAATAATATCATTCTTTTTCACACTTAAACGTAAGCTGTTTACAATCTCAGAGATACTTTTAATACATTCAACATCACCACCTCTCTCCTGCAATTCACGTTTAAGATCCAGCGAACTAACAGATGCCCTTTCTATATCCGAATCTCTTGCAGCGTAAATGTCAGCAATAATTATTTTGTCAGCAAGCGTGAGTGCCATAGCAAATTCTTTCAGAAGAAGTTTTGTGCGATTATGCTGATGTGGCTGAAAAACACACCAAATCCGCTGTGAAGGGTATATTGACCTTGCCGTTTCCAATGTTGTTTTAATTCTGTAGGATGGTGCGCAAAATCATCAATAATTGTAATCCCGTTCTTACTACTGATAGTTTGAAAACGCCGACTTACACCATTAAATAATGCCAACGCTTTTTTTACAACTTTTGCATTTAAGCCTATATGATTACAAACAGATATTGCGGCAAGCGCATTTGACACATTATGTAGCCCGGGTGTCTTGAGACAGAAGTCACCAAAATATTCCCCTTCTTTAAATACGGCAAAATGATTTTTCTCCTTGTCTGTATAATACACGACGGCAAGCCATTTTGCGCCTGATCTAGGATATGCCTTATCATAGAGATCACCAACCATTGGCCTTCCATACTTCTGTATCCATCCACCGGAATAAGTTAGCGGAGCTGAAGCCTTTCGGACAGGAACGACCTTATTGAGTAAATCAGATGCCGTAACAACTGAGTAACTTTCAACCTTGCATTTCGCACCCTTGACAACCTTCCTTATATTTGCATCATCATTATTTATAACAAGCAAACCGCTTTCCGGAATTAAGGATACAAACTCTGCAAAAGCATCAGCTATCCCATCAATATCTTTATAGTAATCCAGATGGTCTTCTTCAATATTTGTAATTACTCCTATCTGTGGTGTCAGATTCAAAAACGTTCTATCATATTCACATGCCTCGGCAATAAAATAACTTCCCTTGCCGACATAAGAATTACCACCGATCTCTGCAACATTACCACCGATTACAAAGCTGGGTTCATGGCCTGTCTTTTTTAGTATTGTAGAAATCATTGCAGTTGTTGTGGTCTTACCATGTGTACCGCTTACGGCAATACCATATTTTCTTTTCATTAATGATCCTAAGAACTCAGAATACTTAACGACCCTTAACCCTAATGTCCTTGCCTTTTTAAGGTCAGGATTATTTTCATTGATGGCGGCTGAAGTTATCACCAGGTTTGTTTCCGGATCAAGACCTTCGCCATCCTGTTTTGTGTTAATACTGACACCCAATTCTCCGAGCTCATGAGTTATCGGAGAACATTCCATATCTGAACCGGACACAATATAACCTTCGCTTATCAAAATCTTGGCAATCGCACTCATGCCTGCACCACCAATACCAATGAAGTAAATATATTTTCCATAGTCATTGCTATAATCAACAAGGTCCTGACCATGTTGATTATATATTTCCTGATAATATTCTTGTGAAATAAGGTTCATTTTTTTCTGTATAGTTTATTGTTTAAATTATAACGAAGCCTGTCACTCCTCCGGTTCCCACGCAGAGCGTGGGAACAAGAAAAATTCTCCGGCATTTCTATCTAAGCAAAGCACGCAAAACTAACTAATTTTTTTTTAGTCTTCTTCGCTTCAAGTGTTTGACATATTCTATCTACAACCTGTTCTGCCGCAAAAGGCTTGCTTAAGCTTCTGCTTATTTTCTTCATATTATCCAGCTCTTCATCATTCCTGAGTAAATTTGATAACTAATTCTGTAAGTCTTTCAGGTTTCAGTTCATCCTGCTTTATGATCAAGGCGCCTCCTATCTTCGCCAGTTCATAAGCATTCCAATATTGATGGTTATCCGTCGCATACGGGTAAGGTATAAGGATTGCCGGAATACCTACTGCAGATATTTCTGCAATAGTATTTGCTCCTGCACGACAAATAACCAGATCTGACAATTTATAAGCAATACCCATGTCATTGGAGAATTCGGAAACAAAAGAACTTGTCCCCAGATTATCATAAACGTCTTTCGCTTCCTTATATCCCTCTTTTCCGGTAAGATGAATAATTTGCAAATCCGGAATTAAATCCTTAAGTTTCGGAATACTTTGCAATATTACTTTATTTATAGCCTGAGCTCCCTGGCTACCACCCATCACTAGCAATGTCTTTCCTTGAGAAGTCAGGCCGAACGGGTTTTTACCAATCTCTGATCCATTTGCTATAACGCCTTCCCTTATCGGTATACCGGTAACACTAACAGAGTGCACCTTTTTAAACCTCCTTTTCGTACTTTCCCAATGGCACAGAACAGCATCCGCCCACCTTGCCATTATTAAATTGGCTCTTCCCGGTATAACATTCTGTTCTATCAGGACAATTGGAACTCCGGCGATGCATGCGGCAACCACAGGCAAGGCTGAACCATATCCTCCCAAACCAATTATTATGTCAGGCTTAATTCTAATAATATTAATTAAGGAATATATTACTCCGATTAAGGAAGCAATGATAAAGACAGGTAAGCGAATAAACGATGTAAACTTACATGCCTTTATTTGTTTAAACTCATAGCCGCTCTTCCCTATATATCCTGATTCTCCCTTCTTACTTGTACCAAAGAAGATTATATTCGCACCTGGAAATCTGGACGATATTTTCTGTGCTATACTCAGGCCGGCAATTAAATGCCCACCCGTACCTCCACCGGCAAAAATGACTTTCAAGTAACAAATCTCCTATTATCTTCAACATTACATGCCGAAACATCACTATTTTCTGACTGCCTCGCAATATTTAAAAGTATCCCTACTCCCAGCAACGATAATAATATTGATGAACCTCCCGTACTGATAAATGGTAATGGAAGTCCCTTTGTCGGTATAGAACCGGTAACAACAGCAACATTTATAGCCGCCTGCAAAGCAATTGAGGCCGTTATACCTAATGCAAGAAAGAAGCCGAACGCATCCGGCGCCGCCTTACAGATCCTCATACCCTGCCATGCAAATAAGGCAAACATAATAATAATACAAGTCGTTCCTATAAATCCAAATTCCTCACCTATTATCGAAAATATAAAATCATTATCACTCATCGGCAGGAAGAACAACTTCTGGCGGCTTTCGCCCAACCCCAAACCTGCTATTCCTCCAGAACCAAGTGCAATCCATGATTGTATGATTTGATAACCAATTCCCATAGGGTCTTTCCAGGGATCAATAAATGCAAGTAGCCTGTCGTGCTGATAAGCTGGAAATTTATTTATATAAATTTGATAAATATGAGGAATTGAAGCTATTAATGTGAAGATCACATAAATTATCCTGGTACCTCCCGTCATTAACAGTATAAATGAAACCACTGTTATAAACATAGCCGTACCAAAATCCGGTTCCTTTAATATAAGCAGGGAAACAACACCTATTAATATAATCGGAACGACAAAACCCTTTGCGAAGGTTGCCATCTTTTCCCGGTTCTTTGCTATATAACCTGACAAAAAGATAATCATCGCGAGTTTGGCAAATTCTGTTGGTTGGTATCCAAGAATCCCTGCCCTTATCCACCTGCGAGAACCATTAATTTTTGCTCCTATTTCCGGAATAAGCACAACAACCAGACCGGCAAGTGCAACGATGAGGATAACCATACTGTACCTTTGCAAATGATGATAATCAGTCTTCATCATGATCAACATACCTGTTATTGCAATGATTATCCACGCAACGTGCTTGAGGAAAATAATGTTCATTGAACCGGCACCTTCGGCTGTTTTTGCTGAACTGGTACTGTATACCATAATTATCCCGATTACGAGTAGAGTAGTAACAAGATACATTATGACATTTGCCGGCTCTAAACTGCGTATTGCGGTTTGGTTGAGACCCCTGGCTGAAGCCGGGTGTATATCTTTTCCGTAGTTTATATTAATTGCAAACGGATTTCTGAGGATATTCATAGTTTTAAGGTAATCAGGCTGAATACCGCCATTACTGCGGCTATTATAAAAAATCTCATTGTAATCTTTGTTTCCGGCCAGCCCTTAAACTGAAAGTGATGATGAAGGGGTGCGCACAGAAACAGCCTCTTCCCGGAAAACTTGTATACGCTAACCTGTAATAGGACGGAAAAGGCTTCCACAATAAATATACTGCCTATAAAAAAAATAAGGAGCTCCTGTTTCACAATAATAGCTATAATTCCAAGCATGCCTCCCAGTGGCAGGGAACCTACATCTCCCATAAATGTCTGTGCGGGAAAACAATTAAACCACATGAAACCTAACCCGGCCCCCACCAGTGCAGAACAGAGAATACTCAATTCTCCGACACCTGAAATATAGGGAACATTTAAGTAGCTGCTGAAGTCAACCCGTCCCACTATATAAGTTATTAAAGTAAGGGCCATACCGGCTATCACCGTGCATCCAATTGCCAGCCCGTCAAGACCGTCAGTAATATTGACTGCATTGGACATCCCCACCACGAAGAACATTACCATCAATACATAAAACGCTCCCAGCTCAGGCCTGGTTTCTTTGAAGAATGGTATGACAAGTTTTGTTCCTTCATCAATATTCATAAAGTGAAAGTACAATATCAAACCAATTATCAGCCCCAGGCCACACTGAAAGAGGAGCTTTGATGTACTGGTTAACCCTGATGAATGACTTTGTGTCAGTTTTATATAATCATCAAGAAAACCAAGTATACCGAGCCAGACAGCCGTAAATAATACTATTAAAATGTATATGTTAAAAATATCACACCAGAGCAATGTAGAAAGAAGAACTGCAACCAATATAATAACACCACCCATTGTAGGCACGTCTTTCTTGTCGCTGTAAATGTCTTTCAGTTTTTCAGAATCTGTTTTTGCAGTATCCTCAGAAACCTTGTACCTTTTAAGTATCTTTATTACCTGCGATCCTATAAGCAAACTTATTAAGAAAGCAGTTATAGCGGCAAGGCCGGCCCTGAATGATATATATCTTATTAACTCAAACCCCTGAAAATAATCATGAAGGGGATAAATCCATTTATAAAGCAATTTTTTCTCCGCATAACATCAAGGAAAACGTCCTTAATTCGTGTCTGCATTTCAGACTAAACTCAACAGTGCGGTATTACTTTCATTTCTCCCTGAAAAGCAATTCTCGATTTGACGCAGAACACACTCAAGCTTCATTCTTCTTGAACCTTTTATTAAAACTGTGTCATCTTTTCTTAATTGTGAAGCGACAAAAGAACACATCTCTTCTGAAGTTTCACAACTAAGAATATTCTCTCTCATCATACCGTTAGCAATAGCTTCTTCTGCCACAAATCTGGAAAGTGGGCCGACTGTCCACAAAACGTCAATATTCGCATTGGCAACCTTCGCACCAACTTCTTTATGCAACCTTTCTGCATAATTTCCCAACTCCAACATATCTCCACATATAAGCACCTTCCTTCCGGAAGTCATCCACTGGGAGAATTCATCTAATGCAGAGGACATTGACGAGGGATTGGAATTATAACCGTCATTGACAACTACAATACCGCCACAAATCTGTTTTTCCATCCGCATAGGTGGAAGCTTGAAGTCAATGAATTTGTCACATATAACTTCAATACCAACACCAACCGCATCGCACATGGCTATCACTGCCAGAGCGTTATAGATATTATGTTTGCCAAATACCGGCAAATTAACAGTTAAGGAGTCATTGACAGTAAAGACAAAACCTGAATCATCACGCTTAACGTTTGATGCTTTTATATCAGCACTTTGATTAAAGCCGAAACTTATAACCTTTCCGTTAAAACGGTTTGCAATCTGATTACACCAGTCGTCATCAGCATTTGTAATTAACGTACCATCTTCCGCCATATTTTCGATAAATTCTGATTTTGCGCTTGCAACACCTTCAATACTGCCAAGGCCTTCAAGGTGTGTATTTGAGATGTTAGTCAGAATGGCAAGATCAGGAAATATAATTTCAGATAACCTTTTAATCTCTCCGGGAGCATTTGTACCCATTTCTACAATACAAAAATCATGTGTAATTTCTGTTTCGAAGATTGTTAAAGGAACACCAATAAAATTATTAAAACTTTTCCTAGACCTTGACACACTCTTAAAATTTCCAAGGACATGATAAGCCATGTCTTTAGTAGTTGTTTTGCCATTGCTGCCCGTAACTGCGATAAAACTAGTTGGCAAACTGTTTCGATAAAACTTTGCCAGATCACCCAGGGCTCTTAATGTATCAGCAACTTCTAATAAGGCGCATTTTTTAAATCCGTTATGAAATGAATATGCAGATTTTTTGCCACTGGATATTACTGCACCAGCAGCACCATTATGTATGGCTTGTTCAACAAATTTGTGACCATCATAATTTTTACCTTCCAGGGCAAAAAAGATTTCTCCATGTTTTATAGACCTCGTATCCGTAGATATTCCATTAATAGGTAACTCTGAATCACCTTGAATTAATTTCCCACCTGTTGCCTTTAAGATGTCAGAAACATTTATATTATTCATTTTTCTTTATCTTCGTACAATTTAGATTCCTATCAGAGTGCTTATTATTCATATTTCTATAAGCAATTTGCAGGTTTAAACCAAAACTTACTCTTTGCTTCTCACACCTGGTAAAAAGTTTATAAAGTTCTTTAAGGATGTTAGATATTTCTTTACTTACAAATGGAGAAACTTTATAACGGGATGGATTTCTACGAGATGTGGTATCTTCAAATAACTCCCTTTGTGTATTCAGAAGATATCCAACGAACTCGTAATTCAGATTGTGTTGTGAATCTATATCTTGGGAAATGTTTGTATTTTTAGAATAGAACTCAATAAAATTTGCTGATCTACAGAAATCTATTAATGACTGGTATGTCTGCCAGCTGCCAGGGTTTGATGTTAGTTCGGCCAATCTACAAACTTCAGAGTGTGTAATCGTAAATATTGGTTTTCTTAATTCGGTCTCTTCAACAATTCCCATTGGTATTATTCCATTCCAATCTTTTGAGAAGCCTTCTACAATATATAGTTGGCCCACTTTATCTATGAGTTGATACCATACATGTGCCCTCGCAACTTTACTTTCCTTATCAATTACCCAGCCCCAAATAATCATGGCATTTCTCTGCTTTGAGGGGAGATGTGAAGAAAAAGAAATACTGCATCCTCACAATCACCTTTCTTTGATCTTTTGGTTTCAAATGGAGTCTGCCAGATATCAGTTTTAGCTTGTTCCGGAGTGTATTTTATATTGAAAGCAACATCCTTGTATGCTTCATAAATATATTTACCGTTTTCGAATGTTTCTATACACCATTCTTTATACATGAGATTGTCCTGTGATAACCCATTATTTTCAGGGTATGGACACTCATCCGGTACTGGTTTAAAGCCAGGTTTTGAAGATTTGTCTGCACAGAAATATTCAGATGTTTCTTTGGTTTTCTCCAGAATTGCTTTGTCCGCCCGGCTATCCGCCCGAACAAACCTTTCCGGCAGAAGCAGTTCACATATCAGTTCCGGCTCACCAGAACGTACCACTCCGGTATAAGAGGGTACCGGTACGTCGGGCTGGTCATAGCCAATCGCAAATGACAGGTTTAATAAACTTAATATTATGAAAATAAAACCCAGGTAAGTAATTAATTTCAGCCTTTTTGCCATCTTTTCCTTATCTTTTAAATAAGAATACTAAACAAAGGCACAACAATCAGGCTACATCAGTAATACTTAATCTCTGCTTCTAATTACTATCTATCGGAATTGTTCGATAGTATCTTTTTAACCACTTCTCTGTCATCAAAAGGAATTATGGTATCTTTTATTATTTGATGTTTTTCATGACCTTTGCCGGCAATCAGCACCAGGTCATCACTCTTTGCCTCTGCAAGGGCTTCTTCTATTGCTGTACGTCTGTCTTTTTGAATATAAAATATTCGTCCGGGCTTTATTCCTGCCTTGATGTCTTCTATTATGTTTTGTGGATCCTCTGAACGCGGATTGTCATTTGTTAACCAGAATATGCCCGAGTTCTCGTCAGCTACTTTTCCCATCATTGGACGCTTTTCTTTATCTCTATCACCCCCACAACCAAAAACAAGGAGTATTCTACCTTTTACCAGATTCTTAAGGGCATGCAGTACTGTCTCGAGTGCATGCGGTGTATGAGCATAGTCAACCACAACATTGAACCCACGTTCACAGGGTACGGCTTCTAACCTTCCCGGTACAACTGGTGCAGTCTCGATACCGGCTTTTATTACATCCAGTTCAAATCCAAGTGAAATTGCACTAGCAACGGAAGCAAGTGAATTATAAACATTGTGTAAGCCCATAAAGGGTATTTTCATATCTATTTCTCTTCCCGAATAATTTAACTTAATCATAATATTACTTGTAGATTCTTTACATATCTCAGCTTTTATATCAGCGTTATTCTTTATTCCATACCATAAGATTTTTGCACTTGTCCTATCGGCAAAATATTCACTAGATTCATCATCAGCGTTTAATATTGCAAAAGAGTCTTTTGTTAAATCCTTAAACAACTCTACCTTGGCATCCATATAATTTGAAATCGTTTTATGATAATCCATGTGCTCGGTGGTTATATTGGTAAAAACCGCGGTTTTAAAATTAATATTCTCAATCCTATGCTGAATGGCTGAGTGAGAAGACACTTCCATAACTGCAAATTTTATCTTTGCCTCTACCATTTCTGCGATGATCCTTTGAAGCTCGACTGATTCAGGAGTTGTTTCCTGCGCAGGTATAATTTTCTTTCCTATTTGATAATTAATCGTACCGATTAATCCTGCCTCGTACCCTGCTTTTTCAATTACCGATTTGGTTAGAAATGTAGTAGTAGTTTTACCATTTGTTCCAGTCACACCAACAACATTAATTTTTTGAGATGGGTTGTTATAAAAATAACAACTCAAAGAGGAAAGCGCTTTTCTAGTGTTACGTGCAATTATTTGAGGAATTTTCTGACTAAGAGAAAACCTTTCCTCACTAACTATAGCTTGTGCACCACTTTCAAGAGATTTTTTAATGAAATTATGCCCGTCTGTTTTATATCCCTTAATAGCAACAAAGATATAACCAGGCCTTACCTTTCGTGAGTCATTGGTAATACCCTTAATCTCAACATCACTAAAGTTGTATGTTCCCACTGAGTCTAAATGGTGAACCAACGCACTTAATTTCATTAAAAAATCACGATTATTATATTGAAATTTTCAAGGATAGATCATATTTTTGTATACCTATTTCATGTTGAGATATGGATTCATACACTTGCCTTGTTTTATCAATTATTTGAACTTCATCTGCATATTCACTATACAACCTTTCCCATACTTCATTATTTTCTCCTTTAGCCTTTTCAAGATCTTCTGTAGTAGCATATCTACACCAGGTCAGGAAATTATGCTTCTCTAATTCTTTTTCTGTCATAAAATTTTCCCCTTAAAAAGCTTTAAAAAAGTTATAAACGATACCCTACACTGACCCCAAATTTTGGGGCAGCATAGGGTATCAATACATCACCCACTGATGTACCTACCTTCCAGCATTTTTGACCATGTATCACCCCCCTTCGTAACAAAATTTCTCCCCAATAAATTATCTTTGAGCCGTTTGTACATATTGCGGCCCAACTTCCATATAATCAAGCGTCCTTTCTATAATGTTCCCTACCGCCGGTGCTGCTACTGTACCTCCATAGTAAGCACCGTTTTTCGGTTCATTTAAGGACAGCAGAACGCACACTTTAGGTTCATCCACAGGTGCATATCCAACAAATGAACCGATATATTTATTAGTATATTTCCTCTTGATACATTTCTTGACTGTACCGGTCTTACCTGCAACACTATATGTAAAAAGCATTGCTTTTGTACCCGTTCCTTCCTTTACAACATTCTCCAGAATAGGAGACATTACTTCTCTCGCAATTTCCGGAGAAACAACTCTTCTAACTCGTTCAGGAGTTTTATATTTCTTTTTCACTCGTTTACCTGAATAGTCAGTTATTCTGCTGACTATTTGTGGCTTCAATAATGTCCCTCCATTAGCAATAGAGCAGAAAGCGGTTACCAATTGTATCGGTGTTACTGCTGTCTCGTACCCATAGGGAACTGACATTACTGAATCATGCGACCAACGGTTCAAGGGCCATACTGTACCTTTGGCTTCGCCGGGCAATTGAATTCCAGTTTTTTCCCCAAATGAGAAATTCTTCAAGTAGCTGTATAATCTGTTTTTACCCATACGCATCCCTAATTGTGCCATTCCAATATTACTGGAACGAACTACTATGTCAGATACACTTAAATAATTATATGAATGAGTATCATTGATTACCCTGCTTCTACTAACTTTAAAAGCGCCATTATGACAAAAGAACTCATCATCTTCCTTCACTAAGCCACTATCAAGTGCTCCACTCACAATTAAGGGTTTAATCAATGAACCAGGTTCAAAGCTATCCGTAATTACCCTGTTACGCCTTTCTCGTGGACTTGAATCCTGCACGGAATTTGGATTAAAAGAAGGGTAATTAGCCATTGCTAATATCTCTCCCGTAAAAGGGTCCATTGCTATCGCGACAGCCGTATCCGGTTTCCACTTTGAGCATGCATTCTCAAGTTCATCCTCAACTATGGACTGAATCTTACAATCAATAGTCAAAAAGACACTGTTGCCATATTTTGCAGAAACAGTTTCTCCTTGTAATGTAGAAAACTGCCGCTGGCGACCATCTTTTCCTACTACCTTGGAACCTTTACTTCCGATAATAACCTGGTTGAGTGAGTTCTCAATACCTGCTAAACCATTTTGATCAATATCAGTAAACCCCAATACGTGAGAACATAATTCTTCATATGGATAGACCCTTTTGTACTCATACCTGAAACCAATACCTTTAAGATTTAGCTGTTTTAATACATCTTCTTGTTCATCTGGTACCCTTCTTTTTATCCATACAAACCTCTTTTTCTTGTTTAATAGTTTTTCAACTTTTGTTTTATTTAAGCCCAATACCTGAGATATTACTTGAGCTGTCTTCTTTTTATCCTCAATGACTAATGGATCTGCAAAGACAGAACTTACTTGAACTGATTCTGCAAGCTTCAACCCGTTTCTATCAAAATAACTCCCCTTCTTGTGGGAATATCCTGTTTTTGGAATTGCTGAGAAAACGCTAAAGAAGTATATTTTTTTTGGTCAAAAATCTGTATGCGAACCAGTCGACATAGAAGGGCAGTAAAGATTACGAGAATGCAGAGACATAAGATGTTTGCTCTTAATTTATAACACTTTGGAATTTTATTTGTGTTTAGCATTGTATTTTTTTACAACTGATTTAGCTAGAAATTCGAAACACTTACGCTTCAATTTTGCCAGGCAGCCTTTTGTTCAGTTTTTTATGAGATTCTTTTGCAATAGCGATGCTTTCCTCTTCCTGAACGATCAGATCAAGCTTCATATCTTTTACTTTCAAAGATATCATTTCCGGCCTTTTCAATTTGTCTGATTTGAATCTTAATTTTTTGCTCTCTTCTGATAATCTCGCCAGTTCATTCTCCATTTTTGTAACATCGTACCCAATTTTTATTATTCTCGAACCTTCCGACATAGTAAAAATTGCCATTACTAAAAGAACAACAAGAATACAACCATATCTGCAAACTTTCATAAGTTATGTCCTTTCTGCTGCACGAAGTTTAGCACTTCTAGCTCTAACATTTTCTCTGATTTCTGAATCAAGGGGACTTAGAGGTTTTTTTGTAAGAATCTCCAGACTGGAAGCGTCTTGCCCCATACGAAAGGCACTCTTGACTAAACGATCCTCAAGAGAATGAAAGGATACCACAACAATTCTTGAGCCACTGGTCAAGAACTCACATACATTATTTAAGAAATGCTCCAGACTCTTTAACTCATCATTTACCGCTATTCGCAGCGCCTGAAATACTCGAGTGGCAGGATGGATTCCTCTTTTCTTTTTATATTTCCCTGGTACGTATAAAGCCTTTTCAACAATTTTTGCCAATTGGGTCGTTGTTTTTATCTCTGCCCCAGTTTTCCTTTCCTGTATAATAGCCTTGGCAATGCGCCTGGACCTTCCTTCTTCACCATAT
>CAXGMX010000011.1:0-18654 GCA_964010955.1 uncultured bacterium | reverse complement strand
CGGGACTGCCATTTTCACCGGGTTGGAGTGAGTGGGATCTTGTTTTGAATGCTCCGCCCGTTTTTCAGATCATAATCAACCACGGCTCCCTGCTGATGGGAAGTACGATGATTCAGATCCCTCTACTGCACAGAAACAGGTTGGGCTGGCCGGTGAGTATGGTGTGGATTTCTTCGTGTACGGTTTTTTCTGGTCACGGGGAAAACGAGTTTTCGAGGCGGCCCTTGATAATGGATTTCTAGGCAAAGATGGTGGTGGTGATTTTCCATTCGCACTCATGTGGGCAAACCGTATGCCTCGTGGAGTTCTGCCCGTAAAACACAAACCCGATCCCGGGATTGATCCCGGAAGGTTAGTGTACACAGACCCTGATGATTTTGTGGAATTGATAAAATTTCTTGAGGAAAGATACTTTTCAAGATCAAATTATCTACGCATAGACGGTATGCCCCTGTTCTCCATCTTTGACAGCACATTTTTTCTCCGGCAGTTGGGGTCAAGTTTGGCGTCCCTGGCAATCTACAAAGCTAAAGACTATCTTATTAAGAAAGGATACCCCGGTCTCCATATTGTGGCCATCAATCCGGCGCCTTCTATGATTGCTGAGTTCAAGGAGTCCGGGTTTGACAGCATAAGCCACTACGTCTGGCTCCCTGACTGGAAGGGCGAATACCAGCAGGATTATGGTAAACTGGTCAAAAAGCGAAGCAGAGAATGGGAGGGTTTTGCTGATAAGTCAGGACTAACTTACTTTCCATCCGTATCTCCGGGATGGGACGCCACACCGCGGGCTGCCACAAACGGTTATCACAAACAGGAGCGTTATCCCTGGTGGCCTGTTGTTGTAAATGAGGATCCCGCACTCTTTTCCGATTTTCTTGGTCAGGCAATCCGCTACACAAGAAAATTCAACAAACCCCAACTATCCTTCATAGCGTCGTGGAACGAGTGGAGTGAAGGCCATTATCTGGAACCGGACGAACGCTTCGGTACTGCGTGGCTCGAGGCAGTCAGGAAGGAGAAACAGCATGCCGTCTGATTGGGCGTTTGTATCCGTAGACATGGAACTCACCAACCGGTGTAGTACCGACTGCCTCATGTGTCCCCATGAAGCTATAACAAGGCCTAAAGGTTTGATGTCAGAATGTGTATTCAAGGCAGTCTCGGAGAGACTTATCGGTGAAGGAAGCCTTATTACATTCTCTGGCATGGGTGATCCTCTATCACACCCGAATGTATTTGAGTGGATTTGCGACATCCGCAAGAAAGGTGTTGATGTGGGGATAGTGATAAATCCTGCATCATTAAATAAGGAAATTTCCCTGTTCCGAACATCACTACCTTGCTTGAAAACACTGGGTAGATGAAATGAATGTACATTTTTCCCTGCCAGAACATTTTTCTGGCAAAATGTTGCAAAAACAATCACCACCGAAATGTTTAACAATAACAGAAAAATGTTCTTTCCTTAATAAGCAGTACATTTTAATTCCTCCATAATTGAGTTAAGCATAACCACATTATGATGTTATGTTGTGTTTGCAAAAGAAATAAGAGTAGCTATAATCCATATAATTTCATTATGAGAGAATGTATTTGAGTAAAATCGCTAAATATGCTTTTAAATAGTGCAAAATTTATACCTTGAAGTAGTAAATTTGAAAAAAACGATTGTTTTTGTAAATGACACAACGGAAACAGGAAAACTTTAATCAATTTATTTCATTGACATTTTCCTTTGACATAATTAATTGAATCTTCTATGCTATTTCTCCAATTGAAATGGGGTAGGGATTTTTGCCGTGAAACTTTAATTGACGTAAATACTGCTCAATACTACGTTTTTATTATTTTTCATTATCTGATAAATGAGGAAAAGCTGATGTCAATCGATGGTTATATTGATTATAAACGCAGAGAATATTGCAAGGATATTAAGTGTCCGGTGCAGCTTGATCTTGATGCTCAAGAGGAGGGTTCGGAAGAATACGAAAGAATTAGGGCAATATGTAAGAATGAATGCATTCATACAACTTACGAATTTCACCACTGGTTGATAAATAAAGGTTATTTAGTAATCAGGCCCGGCGAATCTGACTGAAAAGCATGGTGGAGTTCTGGGCAGAGTAGAAAAAACAAATGATTTAACAGTTAAACAGAGGAGGTGTAAGAAATGGATTGGGGAATGAAAAACCGGTTGTCATCGCTGATGGGGCCTGATGGCAAGTGTATGTTTATGCCGATAGACCATGGGTATTTTTTAGGAGCCACGAGCAAGCTTGAGAAACCGGGTGAGACGATTAAACCGATTATTGAGTATTGTGATGCACTCTTTGTTACAAGGGGCGTATTGCGAGCAGCTATAAATCCTGATGATAGTAAACCAGTTATTCTTCGGGTATCAGGCGGTACCAGCGTGGTTGGAGGAGATCTTGCAAACGAAGGGCTAACCACTTCCATAAAAGATGCTCTCAGGCTCAATGTTGCAGCAGTAGGCCTGTCAGTCTTTGTAGGCAGCGATTATGAGAGACAGACACTGCTCAATCTTGGAAAGCTTGTGGATGAATGTGAAGAGTACGGTATTCCCGTAATGGCGGTTACGGCAGTCGGTAAAGAGTTGGAGAAGCGGGACGCCAGGTATTTATCATTGTGTTGCCGTATCGCTGCAGAACTGGGAGCCAAGGTGGTAAAAACATACTGGTGTGAAGATTTTGATAAGGTTACTGAGGGTTGTCCTGTTCCCATAGTTATAGCAGGTGGGCCGAAGTTTGAGTTTGATACAGAGCTGCCTGTATTTGAGTTTGTTCATGATGGTATGGAAAAGGGAGCTATAGGCGTTAACCTGGGAAGAAACATCTGGCAGCATGAACACCCTGTTGCCATGGCCAAGGCCCTGCATGCCATTATTCATAAAAATGCAACTGCCACTGAGGCCAACGACATATTCAATGAGACAAAGAATGGATAGCAGCCAGTAGTACCCATGTATTTACTACACAATAAAACGTGAAACATTTAAATACTAAGACTTAATACGAGGCACTAAATTCTATATTAAATGTTTAAGGCATTTTCTATTTGAATTTAGTGCTTTATTAATTTCATCATGCGCGTAGCAATGTATTACAACAATAAGGATGTAAGGCTGGAGGAAATGCCGACTCCACAGGTTGGCCCGGGTGAGGTATTGTTAAAATCACTGGCATGTGGTATCTGTGGCAGTGATGTAATGGAGTGGTATCGTATACACAAGGCGCCGCTGGTACTTGGCCATGAGGCTACCGGTGAAATTGTGGAAACAGGAGAGGATGTCAAACGATTCAAGAAAGGCGACAGGGTATTCGTGTCTCATCATGTACCCTGTAATACATGTCATTATTGCCTAAATGGCAACCATACTGTTTGTGATACATTGCGAAGCACGAATTTTGATCCCGGCGGCTTTGCTGAATATGTACGGGTGCCGGAGATCAATGTAGACAGGGGAGTATTTATACTTCCCGATAATATGTCACTGGAGGACGGGACATTAATCGAACCACTGGCCTGTGTGGTTCGCGGGCAGAGATTAGCACGTATAGAACCCGGCCAGACCGTAGTCGTTATTGGCAGTGGTATTTCGGGCCTTCTCCACATATTACTTGCTCGGGCATCAGGAGCGGGAAAGATAATTGCGACGGACATAAGTGAATATCGCATGGATATGGCGGGGAAACTTGGTGCCGATTCTGTTATATCTGCTCATGACGATCTTCCTTCGCATCTGCTCAAGTTAAATGGTAACAGGCTTGCTGATCGTGTAATTGCAACTGCCGGAGCCGTTCCTGCCTTAGAAACAGCGCTTAAATCCGTAGACCGTGGAGGCACTGTCTTATTCTTTGCTCCCGGAGGTCCGGATGTTGAACTTCATGTTCCGTTCAATGATTTCTGGCGTGATTGTATAACCTTAATACCCACATACGGCGCCAGCCCTATTGATATAGAGGTGGCGATAAAACTGATTAGTTCTAATCGTGTACCGGTACAAGATATGATTACTCATCGTTTAGGATTGGCAGAGACTGAGCGTGGCTTTAAGCTCGTTACTGACGCCAAAGAATCTATAAAAGTGATTATTGAGCCTCATAAATGAGCGTTGTTTAATAGATAGAACCCACAAAGCCTCAGTAAGATTCATCCCACGAAATGAAGGAAGCCGGTTCGGTTATTCTGCGGCAAGATAAAAAGGATTTGTGTACAAAAAGAATATTCAGGAAAGCTCTTTGGTGTTTCTAATAGTGGGGAGTTGATACTATTAGATAATGCACGGGAGAAAATCTCTAATGTTGAAAACTCTACTATAGAAGATTGTGGTGATCAATAGACATGTCTGCAGCTGATTGTTTAAAAATTACCATACATCATTTGTCTCCTCGTAGTTTATAAATCCGGAGTCAACTTGTTTTTCTATGCTTGCCAGTTTTGTATGCAGCGTATCAATCTGTTTTGTCAGGTCTCTATAGACTATGAAACCCAGGATCAGCAATAATACAGTGTAGACAATTACAAAGGCGGTTGCAGGATTACTATCTTTTTGTGTTGTTCCTCGTGGCTTCTTAACATGAATACCATATGCCTTCTCTCCCAGAATAGACTTTCTATACGCCTCTGTTACGTCACTGGGTTCGTAGGTTTCATCTTCCAGTGTTTCATTTCTTAAATCTAAATCATCGTCTTGATGCGGCTCTGTTACGCTGTCCGATTCATAAACAATTTCTTCTTGTATTTCACTTTCTACATTTGATTCATTATCATCATTTGGCTCTGATGGATTATTTTTCTGGCTTTCTTGTTTATCCTTTTTTTTTCAGCCAGCTAAGAGGATCCATCCCAAGTACATTTTTCTTTTGCATAAAACCTCCCTTTAAAGAATATACGTCACCGAGATTATATAATCTAAAAAGTTGACAAATAAGGTTAGGCTCAGTTTGATTAAGAATCTTGAATTGCATTAAGAAAAAGCATGCGCTCTAATTTTTGTTTTCTGTTTTTTTGCTTTTACCCCTTTAAATTTAAGAATTTTTTTTTCTTGAGCAATTACTTCCTTAGTTAAAGCCATATAATCTTGTGCTCCATTAGAATCCGGAGCATATGTTATAATTGGCATGCCATGACTTGGTGCTTCTGAAAGTTTAATATTCTTTCTGATTATGGTGGTAAATACCTTGTCTTCAAAATATTCCTTAATCTTGTCAAGCACTGCAGTTCCTAATTTTGTTCTGCTATCGTACATACAGGGTATTATTCCCGTAATCTCTAATGAACTATTCAGTCTCTTCTTTATAACATCGAATGTTTGTATTAATTTGCTTACACCCTGTAAGGCGAAAAACTCGGTTTGTAAAGGAACGAATATTTCATTAGCTACAGTGAGTGCATTCAGTGTGAGAAGTCCTAAAGAGGGAGGGCAATCAATTAAAACATAATCATATTTTTTTATTAATTTGTCGAGATAGAATTTGACGATAGTTTCACGTCCTACCGTGTTAACAAGTTCTATCTCTGCACTTGCAAGGTCGATATCAGAAGGGATGATATCCAGACCACTTATTTCTGTCTTTGCTAATATTCAGTAACTTTCTTCTTGCCGCATATTAGTTGGTAAATAGATAAATCTTTTCCATGGACGTTGACACCAAGGTGCATACTCATATTGCTTTGAGGATCGAGATCAATCATCAGCACCTTTTTGCCAAGCGAAGCCAGGCACGCCCCAACGTTCGCAGTCGAGGTTGTCTTTCCTACTCCACCCTTTTGATTTATGAACGCAATGCTACGCATACTGTCCTTTATGATATGTATTTATATGTGACAGATATATAACAGATAGGATTCTAACATACAAAATGTAGATGTCAAGCATATTTATGTAAAAATTCTTACTATTTATATAAAAGGGGATATTTTGTAATTTTTACAGACTTATACTTTTTGAATACTTTTACATGATTTTATTACTTTACAGATAGAAATCCTTGGTAGATATGGTAGAAGTTTGATAAACGTAATGCGGAAAACAATAATGCGGGAATTACTAAAACCAGTTGCTGATTCGGTTAATACCTTTTTTGTTCGTCTGTACATGAAGGGAAAGGACTTAATTGGTACTACCTCTAAAATTGTTTGAATTGCCCTCAATCCGGAATGGATACACATATACACTAGAAATAAACTGCCTTAAAGTTGTAATATTAGACCTTAAGATTATTATTGACATATTGATATAAGTTTGTTATTTTCCCCGTTTAAATAAATATGTTTAATCATATTCAAATCTCACACATATTTTTATAGATCAGCAATTTTTATAGAAAACAACTTCTTGTTATCCTTTTATTAAAGTGTGTTTAGTATATTTGTATAAGATAGTTTTCTGGTTGCTTATTGAGGAGGTAAGATATTGTCTGTAGAGAACTTAGAAGAAGATATTACTGCAATTGTGGCGGAAGTAACAGAGCTGGAAGAGAGTGAAATATGGGAGAAAAGAGATGCCGATTTTTTTAAGGATTTGGAGATAGATTCCTTATTGGCACTGGAAATTCTGGCTCTTATAGAGAAGAAATTTAAGGTTCAGATACCTGAAGAAAAACTCGTAGATATTACGTCACTGAATGCTACTATTGAAATGACAAGATCTACCCTCGAAGAAAATGAAAAAGAATAGCGAAAATACTTCTTCATAGATGTCTGTCCATAAACAATGGAAGTGGTCGGACTGTGACAATTAAGACGAAAGGTTGTTATAAATGTTGAGCTTTGAGGAAGTAAGAGAGTTGGTTCCTCAAAAATATCCCTTCTTATTTATTGACAAAGTTGTTGAGCTTCAAAAAGAAAGTAGAATTGTTTGTTTAAAAAACATTTCTGGTAATGAGTCTTTCTTCGCAGGACACTTCCCTGATTTTGCCATAATGCCCGGGGTTTTAATTATAGAAGCTCTGGCACAAGCCTCGATCATACTTTTTAAAAAGAGTTTTGATACTGAGAAGGATAAGGATAAAGTTTTTTTGCTGGCGTCAGCGAACGTCCGTTTCTCAAAGCCCGTCTTTCCTGGAGACCAACTTATTCTGGAAATTGATGTGGAAAAGGTCATTTCCAGTGCGGCAATAGTTAAGGGAGTAGCCAAAGTGGGAGACAAAATTGTGACAAAAGCAACTTTGAGCTTTGGTGTTGCAAATAAAGATTCATTAACGGGTTGAAAGTGTCAATATTTGTAAAGTAAATAACCATGGACAAAAGAATTGTAATTACCGGTGTGGGTGTAATTTCTCCTATCGGAAACCAAAAAGATGTATTCTGGGATGCATTAATCTCGGGAACGTCCGGTGTGTCTGAGGTTAAGGCATTTGATACTTCCGTCTTTAAGGTACATAAAGGCTGCGAAGTTAAAGACTTCAAGTATGATAATTATTCAGGTAATGGTTCCAGTCGGGAGATAGGCAAAGGTTCACAATTTGCCATAGCAGCGGCAAAACTCGCTATCGAAGACTCTAATGTTGGTTTAAACAATATTGATCCTGAAAGAGCGGGTGTTTCAATTGGAACAACTGCAGGTGAAATTCAGATTCTGGAAAAAGTGAACTATGTAAGACATGAAAAGGGAGATGATAGTGTCGATCCTGGCCTGTTTCTTAAGCATCCTTGCGTTAATATGCCATCTAACATATCTATTGAATTTGGTTTTAAGGGGCCAAGCACAATAATACCTACAGCATGTGCAGCTGGAAACTATGCTATCGGTTATGCATGTGACCTGATAAAGCTGGGAAGGGCAGACATAATGCTGGCCGGTGGTTCTGACCCGTTTTCTAAAGTAGCTTTTGTTGGTTTTAGCAGGCTTAATGCTATAGCACCGGACATTTGCCAACCTTTTGACAAAGATAGAAAGGGCCTGTTAGTTGGTGAAGGTGCCGGAATGTTGGTATTAGAATCCATGGAAGATGCGCTGGCGAGGAATGCAAACATATATGCTGAAGTTCTAGGTTATGGCCTGAGCTGTGATGGTTATCATATAACAATCCCGCATCCGGAAGGCAATGGTGTTACATCTGCAATGGAAAAAGCCTTAAAAAGTGCCAAAATTAAACCAGAAGATGTTCAGCATATAAGCGCACACGGTACTGGAACTGTAGCTAACGACAAAGCCGAAACGATATCTATTAAGAAGGTCTTTGGTGAACATTCGAAAAAGCTGGCAATAAGTTCCATAAAATCAATGCTTGGCCATACGATGGGGGCTGCGAGTGCCATAGAAGCGATTGCATGTGCGTTAGCCATTAAAGAAGGTGTAGTTCCACCCACTATAAACTATAAAACAAAAGACCCTGAGTGTGATTTGGATTTTGTTCCAAATGTAAAACGTGAAATGCAGGTTGATATTGCCATGAATAATGCATATGCTTTTGGTGGCAATAATAGCAGTCTTATATTAAAAAAGGTTACGGGTTAAGAATTTATGAATAGTCGCCTGGTAATAACTGGAATAAGTATAATATCATCAATCGGTGTAAATAAGGATGAGTTCTGGACCAATCTGACAAATGGTGTTTCTGGGATAAAGGACGTTACGCTGTTTGATGTCTCTAAATATAGAAGTAAAAAAGCGGGTGAAATATCAGATTTTGATGCAAAGGCATTTCTGGGCAAAAAGGGTATCCGCCACATAGACAGGACATCGTTGTTGGTGTCTTCGGCTGCAAAGCTCGTAATGGATGATGCTAAGATCACACACGAAACTTACAGTGAGGATGAACTGGGAATTGTAGTAGGTTCAACCTATGGCAGCATAGGCAGTATCAGCTCATTCGACCTGGAAGGGTTAGAGGAGGGTCCTACTTTCGTCAATCCCATGGATTTTCCAAATACTGTTCTGAACGCGCCAGCAAGCAGGGCCTCTATTTTCTGTAACGCGACAGGTCTGAATTCTACAATATCTACAGGGACTGCCAGTGGATTGGACGCTATCATTTACGCTTCCGATTTCCTGAGGCTAGGCAGAGAAAAGGCAGTATTGGCTGGTGGAGTTCATGGATTGACTGCTGACATATTCTGGGGTGCTTACGGATCGGGAATATTATCCGGGAGCAGGGATGATGGTATTGAGATTTCTGCCCCATTTGATAAAAGACGTAATGGCTTCATAATTGGTGAAGCATCTGCGTTACTGGTGATAGAAAGACTCGAAGATGCGTTGGAAAGAAACGCGGAAATCTATGCTGAGATAAAAGGCTACGGATGTACGTTTAATCCGGACAAGGTTTCTCGTGGCGACTTTGACACCACACAAGGCGTAAGATGCATCTCTATAGCAATGGAAGATGCCGGGATTAATATTGACGAGGTTTCTTATATATCTGCATGTGCGAATTCCAGTGTGACCGGTGATAAAATGGAGGCCAAGATTATTAATGATTGTTTCGGCGATTGTGCTAAGAAGGTTCCTGTGAGCGCCATAAAGTCAATGACAGGAGAATGCCTTGATGCATCAGGGGCTGTACAGTCTGTTGCCGGTGTATTAGCAATTAATAATGGTATTATTCCTCCAACAATAAACTATCAGGAAAAAGATGAAGAATGTAATCTGGATTGCGTGCCTAACAATAGTAGAGAATCAGAAGTAAGAAATGTACTGATCAACTCCGTTTCTGACACAGGCAACATTTCATCCATAATCATCTCAAAATATTCATAACCTCATAGCGGCAATTTTCATGAGTAATTTCTCCCTGAATAAATCTGAAATAAAATCTAAGTATGACGTAATTGTACTGGGAGCCGGAATTGCCGGTCTAATCTGCGGAACTTTCCTGGCAAAAAGTGGAAAGAAAGTGCTGATTATTGAACAACACAGTATTCCCGGAGGGTATTGTACTTCTTTTAGGAGAAAAGGTTTTATTTTTGATGCGGCGGTTCATCATATTGGCGGGTGTGGGAAATGGAGTGTAGTTGGCAGGTGCCTTAAGGAGCTTGATATAAACATTAAATTCCTGCAGCTTGATCCAATGGACAGCATTAACTTCCCTTCGTTTTCCGTAGATATACCTGCCGAGATTGACGATTATGTGGATTTGCTGAGAAAACGTTTTCCATCTGAAAGTGAAAAACTGTCTTTGTTCTTTAAAGAATTCATCAGGTTGTACAGGGCTACGTTCAGCACAGAAAGACATAAGATGCTTATCAAATACCAGGATCTTACTTATAAGGAAATGCTGGATAGTTTCTTTACTGATGAACAGCTAAAGATGGTCTTGTCTGCACAGTGGGGATATATAGGTTCTCCCCCTCATGAAGTTTCGGCAATTGGCATGTGTCAGATGCTGGTAAATTATCTGAAGGATGGGGCTTATTTTCCTGTTGGTGGTACCCAGAATTTCGCTGATGCAATTACTCAAAAATTTATTGACTATGGCGGCCACATTATGCTATCTTCTAGGGTTAAGAAGTTGCTTACAGATAATAATATTACCAAAGGAGTTACAACAGAAAAAGGGGATAAGATTGCTGCAGATATTTTTGTGTCAAACATTGATCCCAGACAAACCTTTTTCTGTTTAATGGAAGGAAATGCCGTTGATGATGCATACCTTCGCAAGATCGAGACTATGAAGGAAAGTGTTTCATTCTTTCTTTTATACCTTGGGCTTGATAATCGAATTGACTTAGAAAGCCTGAAAAGAGGTTTTTACCATACATCAAATAGTACAAGTTTTTCCGATAATGATTGGTTTTATATATCTGTTCCAACAGATGTGGATTCAAGCCTGGCGCCTGATAATAAACAAATAATTTCTGTTGTTGCCTCGTCAAGAGACAATTACGACGACATAGACGATTGGGCTGCGTATAAAGATAAAATGAAAGAGTATACAATAAGTTATCTCGAGAATTTTGTACCCGACATTCAGGACCATATTGAAGTGATTGACGCCGCTACGCCAAAGACTCTGCATCGCTATACAAATAATTCAAAAGGTGCAGCCTATGGTTGGGCTGTAACAGTAGACCAAACGTGGTCAAAAAGACTTCAGCATACAACACCCTTCAAAAACCTTTTTCTGGCCGGGCACTGGACAAATCCGGGACCTGGGATATGTGCGGTTGTGTCTTCCGGCTGGAGGGTGTCCAATATGATTTTAAATAATTAGGAGGATAACAAAAATGAGAAAAATGATGCTTATCAATCCACATCCCCCAGGGAGACATGGTGAGGAGAGTATAACTGTCATAGTTCAAATGCCTTTAAACCTGGCATACATCGCAGCCCTTACACCGGGTGACTGGGAGTTTGACATAATCGATGAAAATATGGAACTGGCCCTTGATGATAATGGTGAAATTACATTTGAGCCCGTGGATATGGTTTGTATTACTTCTGTTACATATCAAGTATCAAGAGCTTACAAGATAGCTGAAGCCTGCAGGAAAAAGGGCATGACCGTAGTCCTGGGAGGCATACACGCTTCAGTAGTACCTGAAGAAGCCTCAAAATACGTGGATGCAATTTTTATCGGAGAGGCAGAAACACTATGGCCACAAGTCATTAAAGATTTTGAAAACGGTGAACTCAAGAAAGTTTATAATGGAGGCCTGCCGGGTCTGTCAGAGATGAAGCATGTATTTCCGGACAGGGAACTCTTGAAGAAGAAATATGATTACAAGTTTTCCTCTATTGTTACGACAAAGGGTTGTCCAAATTACTGCGATTTCTGCAGCGTGCCAACCTTTCAGGGGAAAAAATACAGAGAAAGGCCTTATGAAGATGTTCTGGATGAGATGGAATCAACAGACTACAAGGGGCTGATGTTTGCGGAAGATAATTTTTATGGCCATAGTAAGAACTCTGCTAACAGGGCGAAAGCACTCTTTCGTGGTATGATAGAAAGGGGCATTAAAAAGGATTGGCTTGGATTTACTGCGCTCAATATATCAAAGGATGCAGAGGTACTTGATCTCATGGCAAAGAGTGGAAATTTTGGATTTCTCTGCGGAATAGAATCGACAAATGAGGCTGTTCTGGAGAAGATGAATAAAACGACTAATTTAAGGCTTGGAGCGGATAACTATTATGATTGCGTTCAAAAAATCCATGATCATGGCCTTGTTGTCTGGGGATCAATAGTCCTTGGCGCAGATGGAGATGATAAAGATTCATTCAAAAGGATGACAGAGTTTGTATTGGAAAATAACATTGATGTTCTCACCTTTGGCATTAATTGTCCGTTTCCGATAACCGCGCTTTACCATAGATTAGATGCAGAGAAGAGAATTTTCAGAAAGAACTATCCTGAAGACTGGAAATATTACGATACGGCTCATGTAGTTCACAGATTAGTAGATATGACTTTAGAAAATTTCATTGATGGCATGCAGTATATGTACGACCATCTTTATGCCGGTGATAACCTGAGAATGAGATTTAGGAAATCGCTTCAAACTATCGGAAGTACGACTCACGGCAAACGTAACGCCATGTTTGGGTTCAGGGTTGGCTCTGACTGGATACAGGTATTTGAACAGGTACTGGAAAATCTTCGCTTACTATACGATTCAGGTGATTATTACAAGGATTGGTACAAGAGCAGTGCCGTTACCGTACCGTCAGAAAAAGGTGTTGCAGTAAGTTAAGAAATATATTTACCTTTTTTGATGGCGAAATTGATTGTTGGCAGGTTTTAAATCACTCCCACTCAATAGTGCTTGGTGGTTTTGAACTGATATCATAAACAACACGGTTAACTCCTCTGACCTCATTAATTATGCGGCTTGAAATGCTGGCCAGTACTTCGTATGGTAATTTTACCCAATCTGCCGTCATAAAGTCGGTTGTTTCGACAGCCCTTAAAGCGATAACGTTTTCATAGCTTCTCTCATCTCCCATAACGCCAACGGTACTTACCGGTAAGAAGACGGCAAATGCCTGAGCGATTTTTCCATAAAGACCTGCTGATTGTATCTCCTGGATCATTATTTCATCTGCATATCTGAGGGTTTCCAATCGGTCTTGTGTGATTTCTCCTATTATCCTTATAGCAAGACCGGGGCCGGGAAAGGGGTGTCTCCATATAATCTCATCCGGCAGGCCAAGTTCCGAACCCATTTTTCTCACTTCATCTTTAAAAAGCTCTTTCAGGGGCTCGACAAGTTCAAACCCCAATTCTGCAGGCAATGCTCCCACATTGTGATGGCTTTTTATAGTGGCAGTAGGGCCGCCATGTGCGGAAACACTTTCTATGATATCCGGGTAGAGTGTGCCCTGTGCCAGGTATTTAATATCAGCTAACTTATTTGCTTCTTCCTTGAACACATCAATAAACTCATGGCCAATAATCTTTCGTTTCTGCTCCGGATCGGTTACACCTGATAATTTTTCCAGGAATCTATCCCTTGCATTAACAGGATGTAAATCTACTTTGAAATTATTATTGAAGGCTTCTATTACACTTTCAAATTCGTTCATTCTCAGCAATCCGTTGTCTACGAAAATGCATGAAAGCTTACTGCCTATTGCATTGTAAATAAGAGCGGCGGCAACAGCAGAATCTACACCACCTGACAGGCCACAAATAACTCTTTCATTTCCCACCTGTTTTTGTATATCTTTTATGGCACTCTTTATATATGAACTCATCTCCCAGTCACCGGAACATTCGCAGATTTTGAAAAGGAAATTTCTCAAAATCTTTTTACCGTCTGGAGTATGCGTAACTTCCGGGTGGAATTGGACGCCGTAGAAATTCTTTTCTTTATGTCTTGCTGCTGCGTAAGGACAATTTTCCGTATATGCAAGTGACTGGAAATCATCCGGAAGCTCCATTGCCTGATCACCATGGCTCATCCAAACATCTATAGAATCACCCAGTGTATCATCAAAAAGAGATGTATGGTCTTTGATGGTACATTTGGTATTTCCGTATTCTCTATTTTCTGATGATTTTATTTCGGCACCTAATATTTGGCTGCCCAATTGAAATCCATAACATATCCCTAAAATGGGAATATCCATAAAAGAATTTTTTCAACACATCGTGGTGCATCGGAAGCGTATACACTGGAAGGTCCACCACTCAAAATTATACCCTTTGGGTTAAGTTGTTTGATTTCTTCAGGTGTTATTTTGTATGATACAATTTTACTATAGATATTCTGTTCCCTGATTCTCCTTGCAATCAGATGAGAGTACTGAGAACCAAAGTCTACAACAAGTACGATTTCATGTGTTATTTTCTGCATATTCTTCGAAAATTAATAAAATATTTATCTAAATCAGTGCGACAGAATAACATAAAGGATATCTTGCAATTGTTAGAAAAAATAGACAAATACGAGTCTGATTTTGCGTTTAAAAAGGTTTTTACACGTAATACTATATATCGTAGAAATAATCAAGTTAGTTTTTTTGATGGCCTGTACAAGCTTAAAATTGGGGTAGTTTTCAGGCATCAGAAAACCCTTGACTTTAATTTATTTTTAGTTATATTCATTCCTCGATTTGGAAAAATTACCTTTTTAATGAAGAAGGAATATGGTACAATTCTCAAGTTTTTAAAGATTACTAAATCTGTATGGAGGGAGTTAAATTGAAGGCAGCAGAATTAGCACAATATAAGAAAATACTTCTGGAGCTTCGTCAAAAGATGGTAGGAAACGTAAACTTTATGGAAGACGAAGCATTAGGGAAATCCGGACAGGATGCTTCAGGAGATCTATCAAACGTGCCTATCCACATGGCTGATGTTGGCACTGACAATTATGATCGCGATTTAACCATCGGGCTTATTCAAAATGGTGAGGAAGAGTTAAGGGCGATAGATGGAGCTTTGGAAAGGATAGGTAATAAAACGTTTGGTTCGTGCGAGGAGTGTGGAAAAAAGGTTTCCAAAGTACGCCTTGCGGCGTTGCCTTATGTAAAGAATTGTATTGAATGTCAAAGGCAGGAGGAAGAAGAAGCTGATAAGACTTAAGGCCTCGAAAAATACCATTTTGTTTCTAGCTGTTACTTTTTGTGGTATTCTTCTTGACCTTCTAACAAAGTGGATAGTATTCGCAAACTTTAAAGATACTGGAAGACATGTAATTATAAAAGGTTTTCTGGGAATTGTTTGCAGTGAAAATGAGGGTGTTGTTTTTGGCTTTGCTCAAGGCAGAAACAATATCCTCATTTTTTTTTGCTTAGCAGCTATAGGTGTTATTCTGTGGTTTTACAAAAATTTCGACAAGTCCGGATTACTTCCCAGCATTGCTTTTGGTATGATACTTTCAGGCGCTATAGGGAACTTATGGGACAGGATCTTCCATCATCATGTTAGAGATTTTATAGATGTTCATTTAGGCATGGGGTACCACTGGCCAACCTTTAATATTGCGGATTCTCTAATATGTGTAGGAGTTGGCTTGATCTTTTATGAAACGCTGTTTACAAAAAAGCGGGGAAGTATGTTCACGCAGAAGACTGTGTTGTAAGTTCCTGGTATTTCTTTAACAGGCTGAGAGTAACTTTGCCGGGTTTTCCTGATGCGATTTTTCTTCCGTCTAGATTGACTACAGGAATGATTTCTGCCGCAGTTCCGGTCAAAAAGCATTCATCAGCATTATATAAATCATCCCGCGTCAGTTGTTCTTCTTTCACCGTCATGCCTGCCTCGTTAGCAAGTTCAATGACTACGTTTCTCGTTATTCCTATTAAGATTCCTGCAGTAGTGGGTGGTGTAACGATTCCGTTATCCTTCACTATAAAAATATTATCACCGGTACCTTCTGCCACATAACCATCTTTATTTAACATAATTCCCTCGGTAGCTCCTGCATTAATACACTCAATCTTTGCCAGGATATTATTAAGGTAATTCAAGGACTTTACATTGGGATTAAGTGCGTCAGAATGATTACGAATTGTAGGGACGATAATTGCATCAAGGCCTTTTTCGTATAACTCTTTGGAATATAGTTGAATGAAATCTGTTATAATTATAACCTGTGACTCCGAACAGAGAAAAGGATTAAGGCCGAGTTTTCCTACTCCCCTGGTTACAATCAATCTAATATAAGAGTCTTTTAGATTGTTAGCCTTCAGGGTATTTATAACGGCATCCTTTAGCTCATCCCTGGTCAACTTTATTTCCATGGAAATCGCCCTGGCGGAATCGTAAAGCCTGTCGATATGTTCTGAAAACTTGAATACATTTCCATTGTAACATCTAATGCCTTCAAAGACTCCATCTCCATATAACAATCCATGATCGAAGACAGATATCTTTGCCTCATCTTTTGGATATAACTTTCCGTTTATATATACCTTAGGTTCCACTTACTATATTCCTCTCAATTACTGGCATAATTTATAATCTTGCCATCAGCCATCCTGATTACATGCCCTGCCGATTTCGCAAATCTTTCATCGTGGGTAACTATTACCACTGTTTGTTTTGTATTCTCATTTAACTCCCAGATTAATTCCTGAATCTCTCTTCCCGACTTTGTATCAAGGTTGCCTGTAGGCTCATCACACAATAATATCTCAGGGTCATTCATTAATGCTCTGACTATTGCCACTCTCTGCTTCTCTCCACCTGAGAGTTCGTTTGGCCTATGGTTTATCCTGTTGCCCAGGCCTACCCGTTCTAAAAGCTGTACTGCTTTTTCTGTATGCTCTTTTTTAGATATTGTCTTAAAGAACTTTTTACCAATCAGGCGCGGCATCAAAACATTTTCTAATGCACTGAAATCGGGTAGAAGGTGATAAAATTGAAACACAAATCCAAAAATTCTGTTTCGCTTTTCAGCTAATTCCTTCTGGCCAAAGATATTTAGATTTTTACCCTTAAAGCTCACATGGCCGGAAGTTGGTGTATCTAATATGCCCAGTATATGAAGGAGTGTGCTTTTGCCTGCACCAGACGCCCCCAGAATTATTAATATTTCACCCTCTTTTACGTCCAGATTTATTCCACTGAGCACAGGGATAGATGTTTTGCCTATTCTATATTCCTTGTGAATTTCATTTGCACACAGGTAGCCGTTATCAGTCGTTTCTGTCATTTGTTAATATTTCCAGAATAAGTTATATCGAAAACTAATTTGTTAAGATTGTTGTCGCAACAATGGGAACAAGATTACGTCCCGGATAGAAGTACTGTTTGTCAATATCATAACCAGCCTGTCAATTCCTATCCCTAAACCACCTGCAGGCGGCATTCCGTATTTGAGTGACTTTAGGAAGTCTTCGTCTATCTTTCCCTCTGTGTCATCATCAGTTATTTGTTCATGGAATCGCTTGCTTTGCTCGAGTGGTTCATTTAATTCTGAATAGGAATTGGCAAGTTCCATTGTAGCAATATACAATTCAAACCTCTGGGCCAGGTTGGGATCATTATCACAGGATTTTGTCAACGGGCAAATAGTAACCGGGTAGTCAACTACGAACGTCGGATTCCACAACTCCTTCTCAACAAGTTCTCCAAAAATATGTTCAGCAATAACATCCTTGTGAACGCCTTCAACCTCAATCCCTAACTCCTTGCCCTTCTCTTTCAATCCACCTTCATCGCCTAAATCAACTTGAGCATACTTTAACAAGAGCTCAGAAAACGTACTCTTCTGCCAGGGAGGAGACATGTCTAATTTACGCTCACCGTAAGGAATCTCAAAATTGTTGTATAGTTCGCGCGACAGGCCGCTAATCAAACTTTCAGTAAGCTCCATCATTCCGTTATAATCGCTGTATGCCTGATAGAGTTCCATCATCGTAAACTCCGGATTATGCCGCGTGGAGAGACCTTCATTACGGAAGTTTCTGTTAATTTCATATACCCGTTCCATACCTCCAACAAGCAGTCTCTTTAAATACAATTCTGGTGCTATACGCAAAAACAAATCCATGTCCAACACGTTATGATGGGTAATAAAAGGCTTTGCTACCGCTCCACCTGGAATGGATTGCATCATAGGGGTTTCAACTTCAACAAAGTTTCTGTCATCAAGGAAGGTTCTGATTGATTTGATAATGTTTGATCTTTTTAAAAAAAGTCCCATTACATCATCGTTTGACGAGAGATCGAGGTAACGCTGCCTGTATCTGATTTCAACGTCTTTCAGGCCGTGCCACTTCTCAGGCTGTGGAAGCAGCGCCTTGGAAAGCACAGTAAGATCATCTACAAAGACAGTTATTTCACCTGTCCTGGTCTTAAATACTCCTCCTTCTATACCGACTATATCTCCCAGGTCCAGCAGTCGAAAAATATCATATTTCTCTTCCCCTACATTATTCAGCTTTATATAAACCTGAAGTTTGCCTGTCCAATCCTTTATGTGAAAAAACGCAGCTTTACCATGGGGCCTCAGAGTCATGATCCGTCCGGCACACCGCACCTTCTTACCTTCTTCTTCCTCTGAATAGTTGTCTAATACTTCTTTCAATGGTGTGGTAGGTTTGTAACTGGCGCCGTAAGGTTCGACTCCCTTATCCTTGAGTTTGTTTAGTTTTTCAATTCTGGTATTTTCAAGAGTTTCCAATAGATTCCTCTAACACTAAATATAATAGTACCTTGCATTCAAGGCTATTTTCATTGTTTACGATGTGTTTTCATTGATTCCCCTTTGCAAAGGAGAATCAATGGGGGGGTT